>JAKSUF010000117.1 GCA_024409145.1 archaeon
AATAAAACAATACAAATGAATAGATTTATAAATTATTTAATAAAAAATATAAAATCAATTCACAAGAATTATAATCATATTATAAATATATAATTAATAATTCCAAGTAGGAATATCAATATCTAAAGTCTTTAAAATATGCCTATAAAATATTTCATTAATCTCAATAAATAGGGGACCATTATTATATACTTCAGACATTAGTTTTTTATTAATTAAACGTGTTTTATCCAATTCTGACTCACTTAAACCCTCTAAAAATCTTTCTCTATCAATTTGACTATAAACTTTTTCAAAGTTTACTTCTGTTGAAGATAAATATATTCCTTCATCTTCCCAAAAGTGAGCAGATTCTTCAATTCTCCACACTTCTTCAAACAATTCTCTATTTATAACATCTTCCATATTTTTAGCTATTTTTCTATTAATTTCATGCACCTCTTTAATACTTTCTTCTGTTAAAATTACCAAATCCAATAAAGAATATTCTGAGGAATCATTCTTTTCTATCATTTTAATCTTTTCCATATCTAAATCTAAATTATCATTTAATAATCCAGTTTTATGAACTTCATCAAAGTCGATACAATTATATACATATTCTAACATCTCTAAAAAGTTATCATACGGCGGATGATCAAATAATAAAGCAATATTATAACATTCAAAAGCTTTTAAATTTTTGTTTAAATAGAGGAATAAACAAGCATAATCTAACCAGAAATAAGGATAATGAGGATATTTTCTAATATTTTGTCTTAATTCATTGTTACATTCACTATATTTACCAAATCTTCTTAAAAATTCAAATTTGATACTTAAAACTTCACACATAATTGATTTAATATTAGATCTTTTAGAAATCTGTAATTGCCATTCTATATTTTCATTAATATCATCAATTTCTTTTTGAGTAAATAGTTCATTACTTCTATATTCGTCTAATTTCTTATTCAAAGATACTATTTGATTATGTTCAACAGTAGAATATTTAATTTCATACTCATCTCCATATACTCCAGAACATTCTTCATCCATTCCTTTATTATTTTCTACATCATCAGATTCACATTCATCATCATAAATATGAACAGAAAAATTATCAAAATGTTGCACATCCCTAATACTCTTAGAAGATTCATCTTTAGAAATACTATTAGAAAAATTAGGTTTAGAATATTTATTAAGAAGCTGATTAATTCTTAATTCTACCCCATTCTCATCAATAGTCCCATTATCAATCTCCTCACTAACCTCCAATTGTATTTTATACCCAATACTCTCACCAATCCCTTTTGATTTTAAAGTATTCAAAAAAGAATCAGAAAGAAAAGCACCACCAGTAATCTCTCTAAGTTTCTTTTTAGCAGGATTTAAATCAGAACTAGAATTAGGTTCGGAATATTTATTAAGTAGATAATCAATCCAAGAATCAGAAAGAAAAGCACCACCAGTAATCTCCCTAAGTTTCTTTTTAGCAGGATTTAAATCAGGACTAGATTTAGGTCCGGAATATTTATTAAGTAGATACTCAATCCTTAATTCTACCCCATTCTCATCAATAGTTCCATTATCAATCTCCTCACTAACCTCCAATTGTATTTTATACCCAATACTCTCATCAATCCCTTTTGATTTTAAAGTATTCAAAAAAGAATCAGAAAGAAAAGCACCACCAGTAATCTCCTTAAGTTTCTTTTTAGCAGGCTCTGAATCAAAACTAGAATTATTAAAGTTAAAATCACAATAAGGACATTTTTTAGCAACCTTATTAATTTTTTTACCACACATAGAACAAAATTTGAAGTTATCCATAAAATCACTATTACTAAATAATAAAGTAGGTAAAATGTAGTGCCTAATATATTAATTAAAACAATTTACCTCACCAAATAATATACTTAAAATTAATTTATATTTCGTTATTTAAAAAATTTACTAAAAGAAATATAAATAGAATAAAAACTTAATTAAATAAAATAAAAACTTAAACATTACTTATTACTTACTTTAATTATCCCAAATATAAAATAAGAAAATATGTAAATAATATCTAAAATATATATTTAATGCAGGAGATGATTATATTAAGTTAGTTATACAAAGAGTATCAGAAGCAAGTGTAGAAGTAGATAATAAAATTGTTGGGGAAATTAAAAAGGGACTTATGGTTCTAATTGGAATTAAAGAAACAGATAGTGAAGAAGAAGCGGATTATTTACTTAATAAATTACTTAAAATGAGAATATTCCCAGATGAAGAAGGTAAGATGAATAAATCTGTCCAAGATGTTGATGGAGAACTTTTACTAATTTCACAATTTACATTATATAGTAGTCATAAAAAACACAGACCTTCATTCCATAAAGCTATGAATTTTAAAGATGCTGAAAAATTATATGATTATTTTTGTGAGAAATCCTGTGAACATATAAAAACTGAAACTGGAATGTTTGGTGAATATATGGATATAAAATTAGTTAATGATGGTCCAGTAACAATTGTAATTGAAAAAGAGTTTTAACATCAAATCTAAAAATAATAAGAGGATAAAAATATAAAAAAATAGAATAATAAATTATTCAACTGTAATAAATTTATAAAAAGAGTATGAATTGAATAATAAAATTATTCAACTTCAATAAATTTATCAATAGCTGATTTAATAGTACCTGCTATTCCAATTGTACTAATAGCTATTTTATTATGATTATATCTAGTAAGTGTGGCAAGACCTGCACGAACCTTTTCTTCATAACCAGATTGACATCTTAAAATAGTTTTATAGTTCATAAAACCACCACATTCTTCAACAAGATAATGTCTCATGACCCAAAGATTAAAGTTACTTGTTTCACACTCACCCCAAAACCTAATACAAGCATCCCATATAGGTGGAACCATATCATCTTTATCAAGAGACACTTCAGATTTTACATCAAGAATAAGATAATGATTAGTTATCCTAAGAGTAGGTGGTAAAATTTTAAGTTTACTCATCAAAATCACCTTTTAAATCTTCAAAATCAATATCATCAAGATTATTAAGTTCTTCTAATCCTCCATCATCAATATCAGATAAATCCATACTATCAGATTCTTCTAAATTATCACAGAACATATCTTCAAAATCTTTAGAGTCTTCATCATTTTTGTAAACATCAGTAAAATCAGTAGCTCCTTCAATTACTTTAACACCTTTAATAACCATATTTTTTCTATCTTTATTAAAGTCTCTAATTTCTTGAGGATATTTACAAAAACCATTATAAATCTCTTCATTTGTAAATCCAATGCATTTGAAAACAGCAACAATATCTCTTGTAGACCTCATATCATAGAGAGATTTAGAGTCTGTTGTTAAGATAATTGGAAATTTAAATTTTCTATGAAACTTAAGGATTTCTTTAAAACTAGCAATTACATTAGCTCTATATTTTAAATGTTGGTTAAGAATATCTCTAAAACATAGTTCAATAGCTACATTATTTTTAACAGCTTCTTTAGCTAAAACATGATTCATTCCAGAATCATGTCTTTTATAATAAGGTCTAGATAAAACATCAATTTTTATATTTTCACAAACACCCCGATTTATTTTAAGATCTCCACCTAAAACACTTAAATAAGAAGTTTTATTCCTATATTTATTAACTAATTTTCTAACTTCATTAGGATTTTTAGCTTTAACTATATTTAATCCCATATTAATTTCAATAGGATTTTCAAAATCATTTATTTTATCAATTAAATCAGATTTATAATCTAAAGCTCTTTTAAAGTATTCTGGATAATAATTTAGATTAACATAATCCCAACCAAAACGACTTGCTTCTTTAACAAGTTTTAAATCATTACCAAAATATTGTCCCCTAATATTTAAATCATGAAATTTCATCAAAACCACACAGAATTAAGATATTTATGTAAATTTACCAATAATCGAATTAGATTTTATAGAATATGAGTATAAAATAAAATTATAAAATAGTATTCTAAAATAAAATTATAAAATTAATTTTTAATATCCTCAGGAAAAACCTCATCTAATTTATTTAAAGCTACTTCTTTCTTAGCAGGATAAGCTGCTATTTTAACTTTGAGATGAATACTATCTCCACCATCAAGGATTTTCCATTGACTTACATCAACTTCAGAATCATTATCTTCAGAATCAACAGGTGTAAACTCTTTAGATAATCTTAAAAATAGATTTCCTTTTTCATCCATTTTTTTATCTAAATCATTATACAATTTAGTTAATTGATCTTTATCAATAGCTAAAAGATTATTTAAAAACTCTTTAGTTTCTCTTTTTTTAGAAACCATACCATTTAAAATAACCATTGGTTCTTGAAGTAATCCTTCAACTTCTTCTGCTTCGATTTCAGCACTAGGAATAATGTTTAAGAGAGCTTGAGTAATAGAATCTAAATCTTCATTTTCATATACAAAAACTCTATAACGAATATTATGAATCATAAATAACAAACCTAAAATTAGTAAATAAAAAAATAAATTTGAAAATAAAATAAAAATAGTTAAATTAAAAAATGCTCCGACCGGGATTCGAACCCGAGTCTTCGGCTCGAAAGGCCGAAATGATTGGCCGGACTACACCATCGGAGCATACAAATTAAAAATGTAAGTTAAATCAAATTACAATGAATTTGACTTAAATTTAAAATAAAAAAGAAAAAATTAAAAAAGATTATTTTAATCTTTTTTCACTACCTTTTCCTTTATTTCTACGGCCACGGCCTTTTTTACCAGCACTGGTTAAACCTCTGAGAGCTCTGCTTCTGTGCTGTTTTTCACAAATCCAGTTGATTTTAGGGTCGTTGACAATAGAAGGACTTCTAGGGTCTACTAAAATAACTTCGTAGTATTTGTATTTACCGTCAGCCCATACCCAGTAGGAGTTTAATACTTCCATGTTAGGATATTTTTTAGCTACACGTTCTTCAGCAATTCTTTGAATAGATTTAGCCATAGTGATTTTGTTTACACCCATTCTTTTTGGTCTACGACCGTGTAAGAAACGAGTTTTTCTTCTTCCACCACGTCTAACTTTGGTTCTTACTACAACAAAACCTTTTTTAGCTCTGTAACCTAAGGATCTAGCACGATCAATTCTAGTAGGTCTGTCGAGTCTTACAATTGCTGGTTGTTTTCTCCATTTAGGAGCTCTTTGCCACATAAGTTCTCTTACATAAGACTTATCTGGATTTTTCCATGCATCTTGAACATATTTGTACATACCCATTTTAATTACCTCTTGTTCAGCTTTAAGCCACATCCAAATGATTAAATAATATTATTCAATCATAGTAAGGGTTTTTAAAATAATATAATAAACGTTAAAAAATTAATAAAATAATGATATTTCTAACGTACTAATATATTTAATTTTATCATTTAAATACTTTTCCATAAATCAAATATCATATTAAAGTTTATTT
>JAKSUF010000118.1 GCA_024409145.1 archaeon
TCTGTTGATAATAATTCTCTCAATTAGTATAAAAATATTGGATTAAAAAAGTAAGGGGATTAAATTTAATCTTTTAAGTTTATTACTTTCTAATTTTTATCTATAGGTAAAATTATTTTATTGTTATTTAAATTAACTTTACGGGTATAAGTTGTATCTCCGCTAATGTTTTTAACAATATTCAATCCTATTTGGATATTGTTTTCTGAAAGATTTAATTGTTCATCTATTTTGTTTTCTTTAAAGTTATTTAAATCAAAAGGAACTCCATTATCTTGGAAATAGATAATAATTTCATCTGTATTTTTGTATTTTATTCTTATATCTAAATTTTTATTTTCATTAGATTCATAAGAATGTTTTAAAATGTTTTTACCTATTTCCTCTATAATTAAAGATATTTTTAATTTAAGTTTTTTACTTAAATTATTTTCTCCAAGTAATTCATCTAAATTAGATACTAAATATAATAATTTTTCTTCACTGTCTATAGAAACAGATAAAACATCTTCTTTAGGAAGATTATCTTTTTCTACAATAACAAAGTCTTTTATTGATTTAGGAGTATAACCTATTTCTCTTCTAACTAATAAAAATAATCCCATTAATGTAAATATTTCAGAAAGTACGAAACTTATCCAAATACCATCTCCTCCAATTAAATAAGTTCCGATGATTGCAGGAACAACAAGGAAGAAGAAACTATGTCCAAAACCAATATAATTAGAATATTTTAGTTTTTGTGTACAATTATAAAAATTCATGAATATGTAAGATAATGCAGATAATGGTAAGGATAATGCGAATATTCTAATTCCTCTAATTGCAGTATCAAATATTGATGGGTCATGGCTGAATAATTTCACAAAGGAAGGTGCAAATATGATTAATATAATTGCTATTATTGTAATGATTATAGCTGCGTATTTTACAGATAATTTTAATAATGATTCTAGTGAAGATTTATCATTTTCTCCATAAAATATTCCTCCAAGTGCCATAGTAGTTGTTCCAATACCTACTCCAACAGTACATAATAACATATATATGCTTGATTGAACAGATAATGCCCCTACAAAGATTAATCCTCCTATAATACTACCTAAACCATTAGTAATCATTGTACGAACCATATTATAAACTTGATTTAATGCACTAGGGATTCCTGTTGGAACAATTTCTTTTAATTCATTTATCAAATTAAAGTTTTTTGTAAATTTAAAACTACTTTTCTTTGATAAAAAGTGAGATATTAAGAAAATAAATGCAATAAATTGTGCAAGTGAAGTTGCAAATCCAAGTCCAAATAATCCTTCTTTTAAAAATAATACAAAGATTAAATCTAAAATTATAGTAAATATGACAATGATAGTTGCTGCAATTAACCCTACTTTTGGATAACCATCGATACGAGCATGATTAATTAAAACTAAATTGAGTATATTTGGAATAGTTCCAATTCCAATCCCAAGAATATACATTTTAGCAGGAATTACAGTAGCTCCTGTTGCACCTAATATTGTAGCTATTTCTCCACAAGTTATTGAAAAAATTATAGTTATAATTATCCCAACAATTAATGCAACTAATGTGGTTACTGTGAATGTTTGAAATACTTTTTCTTTATTATCAAAGTGATTTGCACATTTGATAGAACCTCCATTAGAAAATATGTAAGTAATTGCAATCATTGCATAAATAAGTGGAGAACAATATCCAAATGCTGCAAGTCCAATTGATCCAACAAAATTTCCTGCAATAATTCCATTAATAATATTGCCCAAAACATTAGTTAATGTAGCAATTATTGTTAAGTATAAATAAGAATTAAACACTTTATCAAGTAATTTATTATTATAAGTAATGTTCATACAGATGCTCCTATGCATGTCTAATCTGTTATTTTATTATTTTTTTTAAAATTTATTGGTTAAGTTCTTCATCAAGTAAAACTAAGAAGAAACGTTTAGTTAAATCATCTCTAATCATTCTTGGAGGTTTAACTTGTGCAGAAGATGTTCCTTTTGCAACTCTTAAATCTTTATATAATAGATAAGTTTCTGCTTGTAATAATTTTACATCTGCTTTATTAAGTATTCCTTTTTCAATTTTATAACCTAAAAGAGGTTCAGCAATTGCAAAATTTTTATTAATAGTTTCTTTAATTAAATCAAGATTAATTTCTTCTGGTAGAGATTCAATTTCTAATAAAAATACATATTTCATAGGGGATGAATCAGAATCTGCATAAACTGAAAAATCAATTAAGTTAAATCCTAATTCTTCTTCTGTTGTATAAACTGTTTTTCTTAAGTGGTCTTCGTTAATTTTTTCACCAGTTAAACTAAGGCATTGATCTAAACGGTATAAGAATTCTATAATTGGTGTTTCATTTTTCTTTCCAATAACTTTAATTATATCTTTCATTCTATAACGATAAAAACCAGATAAATTAGTAGTTACAATTTCATATTTTTTACCTACTTCTAATTCGTCGATTGTACAGATTTCATCATAAGATTCAAAGTTTAATGGTAAAAATTCATAAAACATACTATCTGGAATGAGCATTGCTTCTCCATTATTTAATTCAAAAGGTACAGAAAAACTTCCTTCAGATGCAGTTAATCCAGTTAAATAAAAATTAAAGTCATCTCCAGCGAATTCTTTTATTTTATCTAAATAATTTGCAAATCCTCCAGTACCTACACCTGAAATACAACATAATTCTGGCCAAAGTTTAGGGACGATTAATTTATCATCAGTCTCTTCAAATATTTTTCTAATTTGCTTTGCTCTTTCAGGCATTGGTTTGATTTTTTTAAGAAGATTTTTACGAACATCTTCACTCATCTTTATAGAATCGTTTATTGTTCCTTTTTCAATATCTTCTACTAAAAGTTCCCAATTTGCAGTAATATAACGGACAGATTCTAAAAATAGACTTACAAATGATGTAAAAACATAAGAAATTTTTTGTGTTAATGCAAATCTTGCATGAAGATACCTAGTGTCTGTTTCAAGTTTAGGCATAATTGCTTCAATAGGTGATGTCATAATTTTAGTTAAGTTTTCATCATATTCCTTAATAATTTTTCCTGAAATTGATGCATAATCTGCACCATTTTTTAATTTTGAAAATGATAGTTCAACTAAATTTAGAACAGGATAATTAATCCAGTTTCCTCCTAATTCTTTATACATCATATATAAATTATAAGCTGTCACATATTTAGTAAAGTTTTTTTCAGATAATATGGAAACTGGAATTCTTTTAGGGTTTCCCATTGTTCCTGAAGATTTTGCATAATGATTAACATCATAAACTGTAATTAAATTATCTTCTCCTTTTTCAGTCATTCTGTAAATATATTCTGCATAATCATCATATGTGGTAATTGGGACTTTTTCCTGATATTCTTTTATTGTTTTAATATTTGCAAAGTCATATTTTTTACCATATTCCGTATCTTTATTATCATTTAAAATTTTCATTAATAATTCAGTATTATATTTTAAAGGATTTTTTGAAGATTTCATTAAATTATCATAGGCTTCTTTTCCTTTTAAAATAAGTTCTTTATGGCATTTACCGGAATATGTCAAATTATCATCTATTAAATTCTCTATATTCATTTTATCGCCTATGAATTATTCTATATTAATTATATCGGTAAATCCAGTTGCGTTGAATACTTCCATAACCATGTCTTGAGTATTAATTATTTTCATACTACCTTGTTTAGACATTATTTTTTGAGTAAGTAAAATTACTCTAAGCCCTGCACTTGAAATGTAAATTAATTCAGATAAATCATAAATAAGTTCATTAATATCTTTTAAATCTTTTTGTATTGTTTTATTTAATTCTGGTGCAGTATTAGTATCTAATCTACCTGCTAATTTTATAATTAATTTATTTTCTGTTTCTGTTTTATTTATATCAAGCATATTAATCACATTTTAATTTTTAATTAGATATGTTTTATTACTATAGTTTAATTAGTACAGTTATTTAATTAAGTATAGTTTATTACTATAGTTTAATTAGTACAGTTTTTATATATTTGAGTTATAACTTTTTTAAATACTTTTTTCCTAAATATTCTATTTTAACTTCTTTAGCTAATTTGTCTTTTAAATTATTAATTCTATCTTTATTTTCAATAGCTATTATATAATTTACAGAACTATCATAAACTTTATCAATAATGTCTATTTTTTGAGATCTAAGATCACCATCAACTAATTTTATATGTTGATAATCAAATTGGAAACTAAATAATTCATAAAGTTCCATATCAACAATTTCAGCAATAGCTAATGTTTCAAGAACAGATTTACTATATGCTCTTACTAATCCTCCAGCACCTAATTTTATTCCTCCAAAATATCTTGTAACAATAGCTGCACTATTTTGAAGTTCATTTTTCTTTAAAACATTTAACATAGGTCTTCCAGCAGTTCCTCCTGGTTCGCCGTCATCATCATATCCCTCACCATCACTCACATAGTAAGCAGAACAATTATGTGTTGCATCTTTGTATTGTTCACTAATTTCTTTTATTATTTCTTTAGCTTCTTTTTCAGTTTGAGCAGGGTAAAGTCTACATATGAATTGTGATTTTTTAATATCAATCTGATTTTGGTAAGCTTTGTCAATAGTTTTCATATTATCAATAAATTATGATTTATTTAAAATATTTAAGTCTTAGTATAGTTTATACTTTAATTTTCTTATTAATTATTGATTTTAATCTTATAAATGAGTAATCAATAATTTTATATGCTTTTTAATGTATATATTTATATACTTCTTTATTAATATGTTATAGTGATATTTATTAGTTAATTTAGATGATGATTAATTTGTAATGAGGTGAAAATTATGTCTGAGAAATCCGCTAAGGCTTGTGTTTTTTTATGTGTAGCTATTATAGCATTTATTTGTAGTTGTGCTGTATTTTCTATGACTGGTGGAGTTTCTGATTGGGTTGTTAATTTTGCTCATGATGCAACTAATGATTCTGATACAAATGATAGTTCTTTAAATGCTGATAATTCTTATAATGATTTTAATAGCTATTTTACTCAGCAATCTGATGATAATAGTTATAGTAAACAAAATAGTTATTCTAATTATTACTCTAACTCTAAATATAATAAGTATGATGGTGGGTCTAGTTCTAACTCAAGTTCTGGCTCAAATTCTAGTTCTGGTTCTAACTCTTCTGATGATTCTGGAGGAAGTGGTGGTAACAGTTCAGTTATTCCAGATTCTAAATAATCTTTAAATAATATAAATAGATTATGATATTTTATTTTTATTATTTTTTGAGATTATATTTTTACTTATTTTTTTTAATAATATTATTATTCTTCTTATTAGTTATTAATTATTTTTTTTATTTTTTGTTATATCTTTACCTTAAAAATCTCTGTCATACATGTTTTAT
>JAKSUF010000119.1 GCA_024409145.1 archaeon
TAATTAATTATTAATATATTATAAAATTATCATGATAATTAAAAAAATTAATTTTATATTAATTAATTTCATATAAATTAATTTTATCTGATTGTTAAAATCTTATTTAGGAGGAATTTAATGTCTGATACTGTAAGAACCTGGCGTCATATCCAACAAAGATATAATCTTATTGGAACAAAATGTAATACTTGTGGTAATGTATTTTTCCCATCAAGAGTAATCTGTCCGGATTGTAGGAGAAAAGGAGATTTAGAACCTATTCAATTCTCAGGTAAAGGAAAAATATTTACTTATTCAATTATTAGAACTCCAACTTCTGATTTCAAAAAAATTGCACCTTATGCTGTAGCTATTATTGAACTTGAAGAAGGAGCAAAAGTTACTGCTCAAATCGTTGATGCAGATGTTGAAGATATTGAAATTGGAGACCCTGTTGAAATGGTATTTAGAAGAATTAGAGAAGATGGAGATGATGGAGTAATTTCCTACGGTTTCAAATTTAAAATCGTAAAATAATTCTAATTCTAAATTATTTTAATATCTTAGATTAATTATTAGGTAATATTTTTTTATTTCTAATAATTTTTATTACTTAGATTAATTATTAGGTAATATTTTTTTATTTCTAATAATTTTTATTATAAAATTCTTTAACTAATTTTTATTATTTTAATTTTATTTAGTGTGGTAGATTAAATGGAAAATAAACTAGACTTCTCTAAATATGCTGATGATACAGCAGTTTTACTTGTATCTCATGGAAGTAGTCTTCCTTATGCAAAAAATACTTTTAATGATATTTGCAAAAAATTTGTAGAAGCTACTGGATTAAATACTGAAGTAGGTTATATGAAAGTTGCAGAACCTCTTCTTCCAGAAGCAATTGATCTTTTAAAAGAAGCTACTCCTAATTTAAAACGTATTATTGCACTTCCAGTATTTTTAGCTGCTGGAATTCATACTAATATTGATATTCCAACTATTTTGGGGATTGGTGCTAAAGAAGTAGATCCAAGACAACCTGATGGAATTTATCCAGAAGGTCACTATCTTTATGGTCTTGAAGATATTGATTTTGATGGTGAACTTAAATATCTTAATCCTATTGGACCAAGTCCAAAACTTTTAGAAATTATTGATAAAAGAATCGAAGATGCTCTTAATGAATCTAAATTAGAAGATGCTAAAACTGGTGTTTTACTTGTATCTCATGGAAGTAGATTAGGTTATAATAAAGAATTTATCTCTACTTTACATGGTTTATTTGCTGAAAAATCAGAATATCCTTCTAACTTTGGTTTTATGGAACTTGTAGAACCTAATATTCCTACTTCTATTAATAAACTTGTTAGTGAAAATGAGATTGATAGATTAATAGTTGTTCCTGTATTTTTAGCTCCTGGAGTTCATACTACTCGTGATATTCCAACTATTTTAGGTCTTATTGAAGATGATGGCAAAGGACATCATCATCATGATCATGACCACAGTCACTCTCATGAACATGGTCATAGTCATGGTCACGAACACTCTCATGATCACGGGCATCATCACCATCATCATGGACATGGTGATGAAAAAATGGAATTTGATGGAGAAGTTTTATATCCTGAACCAATTTGTGATGATGATATCTTAATTGAAATCTTAGAACAAATGGTTTTCGATGCTTTAGAATAATTATTCATTTTTGAATAGTTATTTTATTTTTCTTTTTTTAAAATTTTTTAATATTCTTTATTATTAATTATTTTCTAATTTTAACTAAATTTATTATATTATAAAAACAAATATTTTATTATGAATAAAACTTCTTTTAAAGTTTCTGATTTAGGTGAAAAAGAATTAATTGATAGGATTATTTCAAGAAATTCTAAATGTTCTTTTTCTAATAATTTCGATTTTAATGATTTTAAAACTAATATTGGTGATGATTCAGCTCTTATTAATCATAATTTAGCTAATGACTCTTATATTGTTGCTTCATCTGATATGTTAATCCAATCTACTCATTTTCCTAAAGATATGAGTTACTATCAGATGGGTTATAAATCTGTTGTTGTTAATGTAAGTGACCTTGCAGCTATGGGAGCAAAACCTATTGGATTTTTATTGAATTTAGCTATTCCTAATGATTTGAATTTGGATGATTTTGATGAGTTAATTTGTGGTGTTACTTCTGCATGTGCAGATTATCATATTCCTTTAGTAGGTGGAGATACAAATGAAGCTAATGAGATTATAATCTCTGCTACTGCTATGGGTAGTGTTCAGAAAGATGAAGTTTTAATGAAGTATGGTTTTAATCCAGGGGACTTAATTTGTATCACTGGTGAAATTGGTCTTGCAGCATTAGGATTTGAAATTTTATGTAATGATAAAAATCTTGAAATAGCTAAAAGTATTGATTCTTCTTTTGTTGATTTGGCTCTTTTTAAATCTTTAAAGCCTAAAGCCTGTCTTAAAGAATCTTTTATTCTTAGTAAATATAATTATAATTTAAGTTCTAAGGATAATTGTAATATTAACTCTAGAATTGCTTGTACTGATATTACTGATGGTGTTGCAAGTGAGTTATATGAAATTTTAAAAGCAGATAAACAGTATTATCTTAATAATATTAATAATACTAATAAGGTTCCTAAGGTTTCTAATGAATTTAATTTGGAAGATGCTAGTAACTGCTGTCGAGATTCATTTGAACCTTACTCTAAGGGAATTCTCTTATATGAAGATAAACTTCCTATTGAAGATGAATTTAAAGAAATATCTAGTGCTATTGGTTCTAATTATTTTGACTTGATTTTCCATGTAGGGGAGGATTTTGAACTTTTATTTACTATTCCAAAAGAAATCGCTGATAGTTTAAAAGAAGATTTAGATTTCTTTGTTATTGGTGAAGTTATAAATTCAGAGGATAATTCTGTTGAACTTTTAGATTCTGAAGGTAAAACTGTTGTTATTAAATCTAAAGGTTATGAACATTTAAGTAGTTATTAGTTATTAGTAATTAATTCTTATAAATCAAGGTGATTTTATGGATTCTCTTTATGAAGCAAGTTTTTATAAAACATTAGATAATAATCGTGTTCAATGCAGATTATGTTCTAAATTTTGTAAGATAAATGAAAATAAATATGGTATTTGTAAATCACGGTTTAATAAAGAGGGTAAATTATATCTTGATAATTATCCCAAAATAGCTAGTTTTAATATTGATCCTATTGAAAAAAAGCCTTTTTATCATTTTTTACCTGGTTCTTCTACTTTTTCAATAGGTGGTTTTGGTTGTAACTTTTCATGTTTAAACTGTCAGAACTATATGTTAGCAACTAATTCTTATAAAAATATGGAATCAATTAAAATAACTCCAGAAACGATTGTTAAAAATGCAATTGATAGTGGTTGTAGGTCAATTGCTTGGACCTATAATGAAGCATCTTTGTACTTTGAGTTTGCTCAAGAAACTTCTTTTATTGCTAAAGATTATGATTTAAAAAATCTTTATATAAGTAATGGTTATATGAGTAATGAATCTTTACTTGAGACTCTAAAATTCATTGATGCATTTAATATCGATTTAAAATCCTTTAATGATGATTTTTACAAAAAAATATGTAGTGGATCTTTAGATGTAGTGCTAGATAATTTAAAAACAATTTATAAAGCAAAGAATAAATATGGTACTCATTTAGAAATAACTACTCTCTTAATTGATGATTTAAATACTAATAAAGAAGAATTAAATGCTATTTGTGATTTTATTGCTTCTGAATTGGGAAAAGAAGTTCCGATTCATTTCTCTAGATTTTTTCCAATGAATAAAATGAATGATAAATCTCCAACTGCTATTTCTACATTGGAATTAGCTAAAGAAATAGCTATTGATAATGGATTAGAATATGTTTATTTGGGAAATGTTCAAACAGATAAAAATAGCTATTGTCCTAATTGTGGTAATCTTTTAATTAGTAGGTTGACTTATTGTACTCAAGATAAAAAAAGAATAAAAGATGGCCATTGTATAAATTGTGGCCATGAATTGAATTTTATTTTAGAGTAGTTTATTCTAGTTTATTCTAGTTTTAGAATATTTTTAAAAGGTTTATAATTTATTAGGGTAGTTTATTCTAGTTTTAGAATAGGTTTGAAAAGTTTATAAATTATTTGTATGGATTTGTAATTAGATTATAAATCCCATCTGTAAATTTATTTAAGTATTTTGTTATTGGATCCCTTGATAATATGAATGCAAGAGTGAAAGCAATTATTAATACAAAAATTAAGAATAAATAAGGCTGTCCTTTAAATAAATCATAATGTTTTACAAATTTTTTAATTATCTCTGTAATATAAATATGTAATAAATATACTGTCATTGAATTTCTACCTATTTTAGTTAAGAAAGTTTCTTTATTTGGTACTAACTTATGCAATACTAAAGTAATTCCTATTCCTAATAATATGGCAATTAATCTTTCAATCATTTCGACTAGTTTAGGTGAGCTATAAGGATATTTCATTTGTATAATACCTTTTGGTAATAAGTAGCTACTTATTCCAATCATAACTAAAACTATGATTAATGAGCAAATTAATACTTTTTTATTATTCCATATTTTTAAAAGTCTTTTTAAGATATTATTATTTTTATTTTCTAATTTAAATTTGTAATCTTTATAATAAAATCCTAATAAAAATACTGGTAAATATGTAAATACTCTTGTTATTCCCATCCAACTTGAGTTAATATTAGTAAATCCAATTAATAAAGATAATATTATACTTATGATAAGAGGATATTTTAGTTTATCTACTATAGGTAATATTAATTTTATTATAAATAAACTAATTAAAAACCATAATATGACTTCTGGATTAAAGAATAATATTTTTGAAGATGAATCTCCTAATATAAATATTCTAAATAAAAAATGAATTATACAAAATAACAGATATGGGATTAAAAGCCTTTTAAAAGCTTTTATAGGTTCATCTGGACCTATTTTAGAAAAATATCCTGAGATAAAAAAGAAAATGGGTAGTCCAATAAAGAACATCATATTTTTTATTGTACTTATACTTGTATATTCAGTTAAGAAAGCCATATGTATTATGATGATAGTTATTATAGCTATTCCTTTAAGATTATCATAATTGTTTAGTCTCACTTTACTAGATTTTATTTCCATTTTATCATCGTTCTATAATCTAATTTATTGGTTTATTGCGTAAAAGTTTATTACTTTACTTAATGAATCTGATTGCTGAGAAGTTAAACTTACTTCCCGGTAAGAAAATGATATCAAGCTTTCCCCTTCCCTTAAACTTCTCAAGCTCAAAGGTCTGTTCGCTACCGCCGTCTTTTGAAAAATCAATG
>JAKSUF010000012.1 GCA_024409145.1 archaeon
CCTTCCATATATTTTCTCAACTGTGAGTTTAGAGCATATAGATTCAGGAATAGCTTCAATATTATTATCTGGAGCAGAACCGTTTGCAGCACTTATATTTGGATTAATATTCTACTCAGAAATTCCAACATTTCTGATGTTTTGCGGATTTATATTGACCATCATTGCAATGATGGCGTTAAGTAGAAAAGAAGAAATCAAATAAAAAAACATATTTCAAAAAATAAAAAAAATAATAATGACATAACAAAAAAGCTATTAAACTATAATAAGTATAAAAAACATAAATAAATTATTAAAACTCTTGATTGAAATAATATATTAATAGTTTAAATAATAAACTCACAATTAAAATATATTATACTATAATATATGGTGATAACATTGAGAAAAAGAATTGATTTACATATGCACACATTATTTAGTGATGGAGAATTATTACCAAGTGAGCTTGCAAGAAGAGCAGAAGTTTTAGGCCACAGCACAATAGCTATAACTGATCATGTAGATTTTTCAAACATACATACAATAACAGATATTTCTGCTGCAATTGAAGACATTAATAAAAACTGGGAAATAAAGGTAGTTTTAGGAGCTGAAATAACTCACGCACCTACACAATCAATACCTACACTTGCTAAAAAAGCTAGAGAACTTGGAGCAAAAATAGTAGTAGTTCATGGCGAAACACTCAGTGAACCAGTAATACCAGGAACTAACTTTTCAGCAGTAAACTGTGAAGAAATAGATATCTTAGCACACCCAGGATTAATAACAATTGAAGAAGCAGAACTTGCTAAAGAAAATGATGTTGCATTAGAAATTAGTGCTAGAAAAGGACATTCACTTGCAAATGGACATGTCGCAAATATTGCAAAAGAAGTAGGATGTGATTTAGTTATTGATACAGACACACATAGTCCAGATGATTTAATCACATTTGAACGATCAATTGAAGTAGCATTAGGTGCTGGATTAAATGAAAAAGAAGCTTTAAAAGCAGCTATTGATACACCAAATAAAATTCTTAAAAAACATGAGCTGATTTAGATGTTATATGAATATTGTATTAATAATGATTTATCCAAAGAAAGAATTCTAAAAGTTCTAAAAGAATATGATTCCATAAAAAAATTTGAAACAAATAATGTAGAAGATGTCATAAAAGAATGTAATGAATTTGGATTAGAATACGTTTCAAAAAAATATAATGTTCATATAGATGATTTAAAACAATACCCTTATTTCAGATTTAAAAAGAGAGATAAAGAAGGTAAAAAAAGAGAACCTGTAAGAATTCCAACAAAACCAACAAATCCAGTAGTAGACATCTTTGATTAACATCAAAACCACCACAACACCATTAACACTACCAAATTTTTAAGTCACACACCTAAAAATAAAAACCAAAGTAAAAAAAAAGAATCATTTTAATAATTTAGGAATACCTAAAAATTTATATAGTTTAACAACATAATAATAATTAAAGATATTTAGGAATACCTAAAAATTAGGATAATTCATAATTAGTAAAATGTAAATCACTGATAAAAAAATATCTTTAAAAAATAAAGGAGGAAATCAATATGGGAATTCGTGGCGGAATTTGTGGAAAAAAACAAATTGAAGACAAACGTAAAGAAAAAGAAAAAAGAGAAAAATAAAATATAAGAATATATTATAAATTAAAAATATAATATACTCTTAATCTAATTTTATTTAATTTAAATTAATTAAATTAATAATCAATAATAAATTACTTAATAACTTTATATTCCATTATAAAGTCTTTACCACAAGAATAATAATTTATTAGATCTAATTTAACTGCATCCTCCATAAAATCAAACCCAGAACCATCAAAGAAAGTCTTAGATTTTTCACCACCTACAACCATAGGAGCAATACATACTTTAATTTCATCAATTAATCCTAATTTTAACATTGAAAAATTAAGAGTAGAACCTCCCTCCAACATAAGAGTTTTAATTCCTTTAGAATATAAGTATTCCATAAACTCAACTAAATCTACAGAATCTTTAGAAGAATAAAATACATCACATTTTTTAGATAATTCTTTAGCTCTTAAAACTGCATCAGAATTAGAATTTGGATTAGTTTCATCACATAAATTAGAAACAGCAATAATAGTTTCTGCATCATTATTAAGAATTCTAAAATCCAAGGGAGTCCTAGCATTATTATCAACAGCAACCCGAATAGGATTATCTTCTTTTCTACCAGGAATTTTATGAACTGTAAGTCTTGGATCATCAGCCAAAATAGTACCAATACCTACCATAATTCCATCACAATCTTTCCTAATTTCATGAACTCTTTCCAAATCTTCTTTACCAGAAATTTTAGAACTCCCTGTCCTAGTAGCGATTTTACCATCTAAAGTCATAGCAGAATTTAAAATAACATAGGGTTTCATATAATACACCAAAATAATGATTAAATTTAGATATTACTAAAAATTTAAATTATAACTCAAATCATTAAATGCCGAAAACATACCTAGCATTTTTATCAGTCACTTCATCTACAGTTTCAATATCTAAATCTTTTACCTCAGATAATTTCTTAACAGCACGTTCAACATTAACAGGTTCATTACGTTCTTCTTTAGTTAAAGCCAAATAAGGACTATCTGTTTCAGTTAAAATTCTTTCAATCGGAATTTCTTTAGCTAACTCTTGATGTCTTTGACTATAACAAATCATAGTTGAAAAACTAATAAAATAATCATCAATATCTAAAATTTTCTTAGCAGTTTTTAAACTACCACCATAACAATGAAAAATAACTTTAGGAATATCTGAATAATCACCAAGCATATTCAATACTTTTTTCTCACAATCTCTCCCATGAATAAGTAAAGGAACTTTATAATCGTTAGCGATTTCTAAGAAACCTGTAAAAATTTCTTTTTGACGTTCACGTAAAGATTTATCAGTAACATAAAAAAAGTCCATACCTACTTCTCCAACAGCAACAATATCTTTAATATTATCAATTAAATGATTTTGAGCAGATTTTATTTCTTCTTCAGAACTATTTTGTGAAGAAACTGGATGAAAACCCAAACTTGGATAAATAAAACCTTCATATTTTTTAGCCAAGTCTAAAGTTTTTTGATTATCAATCTCATTAGTTCCAGAGTTTACGACTGCAGATAGTTTATTCCTAGCTCTCTCAACAACATTTTCAAAATCTTCTTCAAAATCAACAAAATCAATATGACAATGTGTATCAATCATAATATCACTAACCATTTTAAAAATAAAAAAAATAAATTAAATCTCTTTAAAAAAAGTTAAACATAAATAACAGATAAGAATCCAATAGAATATCAAAACATACAATATTCAAAAGATCTGCAAACTAAAAAAATAAAAATCTAAAAAAAATAAATAAAAATAAATAATTTATTAATTAAATACCAAATCTCCTATCTCTTTCCTGATAATCCCTAATAGCTCTTAAATAGTCAACTTTACGAAGTTCAGGCCATAAACTATCACAGAAATATAATTCTGAATAAGAAGATTGCCATAATAAGAAACCACTAAGTCTTTCTTCACCACTAGTTCTTATAATAAGATTCGGGTCAGCTAAACCTTCAGTATAAAGATTATTATTAACTAATTCTTCATCAATATCATCAATTTCAATTGCACCTTCTTTAACCTCTTTAGCAATTTTCTTAAATGCATCTACAAGTTCTAAACGACCATCATAACCAATAGCTAAATTAAATAATCTTTCTTCATACATTGCAGTAGACTCTTCAGCTTCAGCAATAGCCTCTCTAACAGAATCAGGTAAAAGATCAGTTCTACCAACTACTTTAACTTTAACTTTATTTTTATGAATTTTTTCATGACTTACAATCCTTTTAAAATTCTTAATAAATAAATTCATTAAACCTTCAACTTCCTCATCAGAACGATTAAAATTTGCAGTAGAGAAAGCATAAGCCGTAACAATCTCAATACCTAAATCTATACTCCAATCTAAAACTTTTTCTAAAGTATCCACACCCAATTCATGACCACGAGTAACTTCCATATTTCCTTGAATCTTTGTATACCTTCTATTCCCATCCATAATAATAGCCACATGTTTAGGCATACGATTAGGATCTAATTTTCTTAAAAGATTTTTTTCATAGATTTTATATAAAAAATTAGATGCCATAAAAACACCTCAGTTAAAAATTTATTAAAATTTAATTAATTGCATAATATTAAATAAAATACTAAAAATACATGCTATATATTTAATGATAAATATGTTTTTTATATTATTAACAATCCAAAAATAGCAAAAAATTAAAATATATAACTTAAGAATAAATAAAAGATAAAAAATATAAAAAAATATAAAAAAAGTAAATTAGATTAAAAATTAATAAAATTAATAATTCTATTTTTTCTCTTTAGCTAGATTATATGCTAAATTCAAACTTCTCAAATAACCTTCAACACTTTGGTCCCTACTAGTATCAATAAATATTTTATCAATACCTAAAGTTACAGCACCACAACTAGGCCAAGAGTTTAATAAAACAAGAGTTCTAAATATTATGTTTCCAGAAATTCCATCTGGAGAAATGATAATATTATTTTTATCTTTAATCGCTTGTTCTAAAAGAATATAATAATTTTTAACTGAAAAATGCTTAGAAATATCTTCAGATTCATTATCAAAATCAGAACTATTTTCAAAATAATCTAAAAGAAGTTTAGTTAACTCTTCACTATCTTGTAGACTATTATTAATTCTTTCACTTCTGCCCAAATCATCTTCACGACCATCAGCCAAAATAGCTATTTTAACTTCTTTTCCTCTTGATTGAATAAATTTACTAGCTTGAATAGCTAACTCAAATTTTTCATCAAGACATTTACCTTCATCAATTCCCACAGGAGATAATAAAAACTCAAAATTAGGATTAGAAGAAATATATTTTCTAGATCCAGATGAAGGAATACTTAAAGTAAAACCAGTCCCTTCAGTATTAATATAAGTAGCACGGTGAATTTTTGAACTATCATCTATCTCCCTTAAATATTTCATGATTTTAGCAGATTTAAGAGAACCCCTAACTACAGCATCAACATTTGGATTACTGAAAGCTTCTATAAGTTCTTCTTCAGACTTTACAATAGTTACATTCAAGTCAGTGCGTTTATTAGCTTCTTTTACAGCTAATAAAATATTTTCATTTTTATCAAAACCAGCTACAATATTAATCATAATATAAATTTTGTTAATCATATAATTTAAAGTTTTATATAATTTTTAATTAATACAATAATAAAATTGACAATAACAGAACACATATTCAAAAATTACATTTTAAACAAATAGAACTAATCATATTAGATTAACAGAAATTTAATGATAAAACACTTATTTTAAATTATTATTCAAACAAGAATATATAACATTGTTATATTATATGGTAAAAAAATAGCTTGAAAAATCAAGCTATAAAAAAACAATATTAAAAATCATAAAAATAACAACATTTAATTGCATCAAATATTATTTTAAATCCCATGCAACTTTAATAGCATTTTCAATTGCATTAGCAGTGAACTCTAAATCATCACGAGTATGTGCACCAGATATAAAATTACACTCAAATTGACTTGGAGGTATGAAAACACCTTGTTTTAAAAGTTCTCTAAAGTAAATCATGAATTTATCAGTATCAGATTTTTTAGCAGTTTCATAATTATACACTGGTTTTTTATTAAAGTATATTTGGAACATTGAAGATAAACCTACAACTTGAAGTTTTAATCCCAAATCCTCTAAAATATCAACAAGAGATTTTCTAAATTCATCACTTTTTCTTGATAAATCAGCATAGAATTGATAATCCAATCTTCTCAAAGTAGAAAGACCTGCTTGAATAGAAATAGGATTTCCTGCAAAAGTACCTGCTTGATAAACAGGACCATTAGGTGCAATTAATTCCATAATTTCTTTTTTACCTGCATAAGCCCCTATAGGGAATCCTCCACCAAGAATTTTACCAAAAGTAACAAGATCAGGTTTAATACCAAAGTATTCTTGAGAACCTCCACGAGATACTCTAAAACCAGTGATTACCTCATCAAAGATTAAGAGAACACCAAATTGTTCAGTAGCTTTACGTACAAATTTTAAGAATCCAGGATCAGGCTGAACACAACCAATATTACCCATAACAGGTTCTATAATAACACAAGCAATTTCATCAGCATGCTCTTCTAATAAATAAGCTAAAGCTTGTTTATCATTAAAAGGTACAGATAAAGTATTACTAGTAGTTTCTTCAGGAATTCCTTTAGAATCAGGCAAACATGCAGCACCAGAACCAGATTTTACAAGTACATAATCATGAGCTCCATGATAAGCACCTTCAAATTTAACTATCTTCTTTTTACCAGTATATCCTCTTGCAAGACGTATAGCCGCCATAGTCGCTTCAGTACCACTATTAACGAAACGAACCATTTCAGCACAAGGAACTCTATCAATAACTTCTTTAGCTAACTCAATCTCATCCTCAGTAGGAGCACCATATGCAGTACCTTTTTGCATTTGAGAATAAACATCAGCCATAACATCTTCATCACTATGACCTAAAATAATAGGACCATAAGCTAAACAATGATCAATATAACTATTTCCTTCAGTATCTATAATACTAGACCCTTTAGCCTCTTTTACAAAAAAAGGATAAGGTTTAAAAGCACGTACTGGAGAGTTAACTCCACCAGGAATTACTTTTTTGGATTCATTAAATAATTCTTCAGGATTCATAATTTAATTCCTTAAATTTATTAACACATCATATTAAGAAAATATATCATACAATACAATCCATATAATGCATACACAAAATTATATTTAATTTTATAATTAATATATTTTGTATTTTTGAACTTTGAATTTTGGATATATTTCATATCCAAAACAGGATATACTGATAAATGATGAAAGAAATTAATATAAAAATATGAAAATTAAAATGATAAGGAAAAAATAAAATCCTTACTAAATAAAAAAAATACTAAAAAATAATAAAAAAATAAAAACCTTACTAAATAAAAAAAATACTAAAAAATAATGAAAAAATAAAAAAATGAAATAAAATATTATTAAATTTATTCTGAATTTAATATATAATCAATTACTTTTTCTTTTTTAGAAATTGCTTTATCACTAGCTTTTTGAACTTTTTCTTTCATTATTTCAAAGTCTTCAGGAGTGGTTTCACCAACTAATTTTTTAATTTTAGTATAAGCTGCTTCCCTAAATAAAGGAACTAATTCTTCTTCATCACCATCTTCTTTAATTAAAATTGGAGAACCAGAATTATTTACTACACCAACTTCCATAATTGGCACACCTACATTAGAAACAGTCTTGATAACTTCATCTGAAATTTCTTGAGGAACTACTAACATCAAGGAATCAGTAGAAACACCTAAAGAATCAATATTCAATTTATCAAGCATATTTAAAACATTAGGAGAAACAGTTTCTAAAAGAGATTTTTCATAGAATTCTAAACCTAAACCAGTAGTTTGAGATATTTCATGAGCATCCCCACGAAGTCCACCATTTGTAACATCAGTCATAGCATGAACTTCTTTAACTAAATCAGCATCAAATAAAGATTTAGATGCTTTAACAAAGTTAATATTCATAGTATCCCAAACAACATCAAAGAAACCATTATAAAGAGCAGTGGTTGTAATAGTTCCACCACCAGAACCTTCAGTCATTAAAATAACATCACCTTCAGTAGCTCCTTTTCTTGCAGTAGGAGGATATTTAGATACTCCAACACTACCAACAGCACTAACTAAACGGTCCCCAAGAACCATATCTCCACCAACTCTTAAAGTACTTCCAGCTACAAGAGGAACATCAATAAGTTCTGAGACAGTACACACTCCTGCTGTAAAATCAAATAACTTACCGATCTCACCATCATCTGCAAGATGTAAATCACTTAAAATAGCTACAGGGTCAGCACCCATAACACAAACATCTCTTAATGTTGCTCTAGTAACATGGAAACCTCCAAGGAAAGGATATTCACTGAGACGTGAATGGATTCCATCAACAGCAGTTGTAACATACATATCATCATCAATATTTGATACTTTTACAACACCACCATCATCTTGAGCAGTAGGATCAACAAGAGAATTAGTATTTGTACTGCTAACAATCTCTGCAATTTTTCTATGTACAAAAAAGTCACCAGCACCTCTAGAACCTACACCCATCTTACCCATACTTATAGTAGATTTCGGAACTTCAATAATTTCTTTTAAAAACTCATCATCAACATTGTTTAATTCTAAAGTAGTTTTAACTTCATCAATTACTGCTTCAGCCATTAACAAAGAATTATCATCAGAAATTTCTTTAAATTCTTTAATTCTTTTAGCAAGAGTTGATTTAATATCTTCTTCACAAACCCCTTTAGTTATATTTGACCTAACAAAACCTTCAATATCCATAATCACACCGTGATCAATATAATAATTATTTAAATATACTTGTTTATAAACAATTAATAAATGTCAAAAGTTACTTATCCAAAAACTCAAAACCATCCAATAAATGTCAAAAGTTATTTATCCAAAAACTCAAAACCATCCAATAAATGTCAAAAGTTATTTATCCAAAAGCTCATAACCATGATTTTGAGCTTTTGTTGTGAAAATTGTTGCATCTGAAGGTAAATACTCTTTAGTAGCTTTAACAATATCTTTATTATTTTTATCATAAATTGTATAAATTGCAGGACCAAAAGAACTCATACCCACGCCATATGCACCAGAATCTCTCATGAATTGCATCAAATTAGTAGTAGTATCTGGTTGAAGTTTAACTTCAATCTTTTTAAAACCTAATTTTTGAACTTCTTCAACACATTTAGAAAATCCAATAATATCTTTTTCAAGTAAAAATGGAACCATATTCATAAAAATAATATGGGATAACCTTTCAACATCCATTCTTGGAACAGGACAATATTTTTGGAAAATATCTTTTTCTTTAGCCCCTTTAACTGAATAATCTACATTAGGTACAGCTACTAAAATATCCCATTCTTCAGGAAAATCATATCTTCCAATTAACTTAGGAGGTTTAGCACTTGATACAGAAGAAGGTAAATAATCATTCTTTTCTTTGAGACTATGTCCTCCATCAACAATGAATCCACCATGTTCAAAACAGAATGTTCCAATACCTGAAGTTCCACCTCTACCTACAATAGTACTTAACTCAACAGAAGTTAATGATTTTCCTAATGATTCTGAAATTAATTTAGCAGTAGCTAGTTTAATCTGTGTTCCAGATCCTAATCCAGAATGATTAAGATAAACTGAATGAACAGTAAATTTGAATCCTTTATTAGAATTAAAAAAAGATAAAATTTGTTTTGCAGCGGATTCAATCTTTTCAGTATATTCAAGAATAAGTTCTTTATTTTCTATATTTTCGGGAAACTCTACTAAAATCCCATTTTCTATTTCTTCACTTTCAATAATAATATTAGGTTCCTTAAGTGCCAGTCCAATACCACCATCAATTCTACCATAAGAAGAATTTAGGTCAATAAGGGACATATGTAACCTAGAGGGTGTCTTAATCAACATTGTTTTTCCTCGAATAGTCCTATTAGTTGATAAACAAATAATTCCAATTTATAATTAATTAAAAAGTCAACTAATTAATAAACTCAACAAATATAATTTATTAAATAAATCAAATAAACACAAGTTTATTCCGAAAAACTTGCATATATAATATAATTCAAATACTTTATTAAAATTTATACTTAAGAATATTTAAAGTTTACTAAATAATTATAGTTAAATTCTTGAATAAAATAATAGAATTAATTCCGAAATATAAAAACTATAAAAAAATTAAAAAGAATATGAAAAAATATTAAAAAAATATTAAAAAAATATTAAAAAACAATCAGAAGCAAAAAAATAAAAAATACAATTGATTATTAATTACTAATTATATAAAAAACTGCTAAATCATAAAAAAAACTACTAACTTAAAAGTAAAATTATTGTTCATTAACCATTAATTTCTCTTATTTAACCATTAAGTTTATATTAACTAAATATATATTTATAATTGATGAATGTTTAATTGAATATTATAAGCAAATACTAAAAATTAACAAATTGCTAATATATTCATAAAAATATGAATCACTTGATATTAGGAGATTATACTATGAGTATGACTGGTAAAAAAATTCGATTAGAAAGAATATTAAATAGAGAAACTAAAAGAACAGTTATTGCTCCTATGGATCATGGTATTTCTGAAGGTCCTATAAGAGGAATTATTAATATGAATCAAACCATAGAATACATGTCCCAAGGTGGAGCAGATGCAGTACTCATGCATAAAGGTATTGTAGAAAGAGGCCACAGAGGATATGGTAAAGATATTGGTCTTATTGTACATTTATCTGCAAGTACTTCATTAAGCCCAGACCCAAATAGTAAAGTAACTGTTACTTCTGTAGAAAGAGCTATCCAATTAGGAGCAGATGCAGTTTCTGTACATGTAAATGTAGGTTCTGAAAACGAAACTGAAATGTTAATGGAACTTGGAGAAATAGCTGAAACTTGTAGTTACTGGGGAATGCCACTTCTTGCAATGATGTACCCAAGAGGTAAAAAAGTTACTGGCGAACATGATGTTGAAATGGTCAAACATGCAGCACGTGTAGGTGCAGAGCTTGGTGCAGATATTGTAAAAACTAATTATACTGGAGACCCAGATTCATTTAAAGAAGTAGTAGATGGTGCTTTAGTCCCAGTTATTATTGCAGGAGGTCCTAAAGTAGAAACCAACAGAGATCTTTTAGAAATGGTTAGAGATTCTTTATCTGTTGGAGGAGCAGGAGTTGCATTTGGTAGAAACTTCTTCCAAGCAGAAAACCCAATAAAAATGACTAAAGCTATTTCTGAAGTTGTTCACAACGAATTAGAAGTGGATGAAGCTTTAAAAATACTTGAAGACTAATTAAATAATCTAAAATAAAATTTTAATAAAAATAAAATTAAATTTTTTTATATATGTGAAATTAAATTTTTAAATTATAGAGAAAAAACTCTAAAAAACAAATAAAAATTAAAGGAGGTTAAAAATTGTCAAATAAATTCGCATGGATTATGTCCCCAAATAAAGACTGGGAAGATAAAAAAGAATTAATAACAACTGGACTTGAATCTGGTATAGACCATATTCTTGATTTGAACGATGCAGAAAATATTAGGAAAGTTGGAAACTTTAACATTATATCAAATAACGAGGATAGTGATATCTATTTAATTGGTATTGATGGTGAAGGTGATAATTCTTATGAACTTGAAAGTTTAAATGAATCACAAGATATTGTTAAAGCAAAAGAAGCTAAAAATGCTGGAAAAGTGGTTTGTGCTTATATTGAAATTAGTGACAAATTACATGAACAATTAGCTGTAGCAATCGGGAAAATTGTAGACTATATAATCCTTGTAGGACAAGATTGGACAGTTATCCCTCTTGAAAATATTATAGCAGACTTACAAAAAGAAGATGTTAAAATAATAGCTGCTGTAAAAGATGCTGAAGAAGCTCAAGTAGCTATTGAAACATTGGAAATAGGTACTGATGGTGTAATCTTTGAAGCAAAAGACTTTGCACAAATCAAAGATATAACTAATCTAATCGAATCAATATCAAGTGAAAACTATTCTTTAGAAGATGTGACTATAACTAATGTAAAATCTCTTGGTTCTGGAGATAGAGTTTGTATTGATACAACAACTATGATGAAACCTGGAGAAGGTATGTTAATAGGATCTTATTCTAAAGCTATGTTCTTTGTACATAGTGAAACTTTAGAAAGTGAATATGTTGCATCAAGACCATTTAGAGTAAATGCAGGTCCAGTACAAGCATATGTTATGGTTCCTGGTGGAAAAACTAGATACCTTAGTGAACTTGAAACTGGCGATGAAGTTTTAATCGTAGATAATGAAGGAAACACTAAAACTTCAATTGTAGGTAGATCTAAAATCGAAAAAAGACCTTTAATCCTTATTGAAGCAGAATTTGAAGGTATGAAAATTAAATCATTACTCCAAAATGCAGAAACCATTAGGTTAATTGATGATAATAAAAACCCAATTTCTGTTTCTGATTTAAAAGCTGGAGATAAAGTCAAAGCATACATTGATAGTAGTGCAAGACATTTTGGAATTGCAATTGAAGAAAATATTACTGAGAAATAGATTTATTTCATTATAGATGAAATAACAATCATTTTCTTAAATATTATTTTAATATTAATTTAATATTCTAAATATTATTTTAATATTAATTTAATATTCTAAATATTATTTTAATATTAATAAAACAACATTTTACTTATTTTTTAAATTAACTTAAAGTATAATATGAACAATAATATAACTCAGAGTATAATATAAATCCAAAAAATAATCTAAAATAAATCATAGGTGAAAAAATGAAAAATGAACAAACAGAAACTTTAAGGACATTTTTAGCTATTGAGATAGATAATGCTTTAATTCCAAAGATTATTAATCTTCAGAATGAGTTTAAAGAAACAAATGCAAATATAAAATACGTTTCACCAGAAAATATGCATTTTACATTAAAATTTTTTGGAGAGGTAGATTTAGATAAATTAGAAGCAATTAAAGAAGTAATTAATAAAGTTATTAAAAAACACAACACATTTAATTTAAATATTAAAGGATGCGGTAACTTCCCAAAACCAAATATTATTAAAGTAATTTGGATAGGAATCGAAAATAGTGAATTCATGATAAACCTTCAAAAAGATTTAGATAAAGAATTTAAAAAGATAGGTTTTAGAAAAGAGAAAAATTTTATATCTCACCTTACAATTGGAAGACCAAGAAATCAGAAAGAAAAAGAAGCTTTAAAAAATATAATTAAAATAAATAAAGAAATAAAGATTGGTACTATGAAAGTTAATAAAATACATCTTAAAAAAAGTACATTAACACCAAGAGGACCAATATATGAAGACATAACTATTTTTGATTTAAACAATGAATAATTAATCTAAAACAAATATTAACACAAATCAAAAAAATAAAAAAATAAAAAATTTAAAACAAAAGAAAAGCTAAAAACTTAATAAATTAAAAAAGCCAATAACAATATAATTACTAATGAGGTGAAAACATGAACTCTATATTTAATAGAAAAAGTATAAGAAAATTTAAAGAAAAAACAATAGAACCTGAAAAAATTGAAAAACTTTTAAAAGCAGGAATGCAAGCTCCTTCAGCAATGAACACACAACCATGGGAATTTCTTGTTGTAGAAAATAAGGAATCTATCATAAAAATATCTGAAATGAGTAAATATGCTAAACCAGCTTATACTAGTGCATGTTGTATTATAACTTTATGTAATATGAAACATATTAAAGAAAAGAAAATGGATGATTGGTTCCCTCAAGATATGAGTGCATGTACTGAAAATATTTTAATTCAAGCTGTTGAAGAAGAATTAGGTGCAGTATGGCTTGGAACTTACCCTGACGAAGAAAGATGCGAATATTTACAAAAACATTTTAATATTCCTAAAGATTTCATGCCATTCTCTGTTATTGTTCTCGGATACCCAGATAAAGAATACACTGTAGAAGATAGATTTGATCCTAACAGAATACATTATGAAACTTATTAAATTAAAAAATAATATAAAATTAACTTCATATAAAAACTATAAAAAATATTTAAATTAATAAAGACATAATTGTAAAAATTAAGAAAATTAAAAAAAGAAAAATAAGTTAATATAATTATTTTAAATCAAAAATATTATCAATTACAGAATCATTAATATCTTCTATTTCTACACCACCAATGATTCCAATACTTTGAATATTTTTCTTTAAAATAGCTGTATTAATAACAGCATCATCTTCATCAACATTTATGATAAGAATTTCTAAGAAAGTATCATCTTCATCAATAATAACAGCAGGTGCCAAAGGTTCAGAAGCCATTGTTTGAATAGTTACTAAAATATTTTCAATTTTATTTTCTAATTCATCATCAAGTTTTTGATTCATTTGTACAACTTTTTCACTCCAATTAACATTTGACATAAAAATACCTCTTTTTAGATAAATTTTATTTTTCATATTATTTAAATTTAATAACTAAATATAATTAAATAAAATAAGAATAAAAAAATATAAAAATAAAACAATGTGAAAAAGACACAATTAGAACTAAAAATATGAAAAA
>JAKSUF010000120.1 GCA_024409145.1 archaeon
GAAACAATCGTGATAATTATATTAGAAGAAATACCTCTCGTCAAGCAAAGAAATGGCTATTTTTCAACATTTATAAGATATTCACATTTGTTAAATATTTATAAACTATATATAGTTACAAAAATTAGTTTTCCACTACAATATATAGATATCCACATTTTTTTGCGAATAAATCATAATTAACATAATATTATCCACATTTTGTGAATAATATGTGCAAAACTATGCTAATAAAAAATGCAAAATACTCTCAAATGCCGATAAAATAAGGATTTTAGTTATTCACAAAATTTATCCACATATTCACATAAGGTTTTAAATAATTATTATTTCCATTAATAAATAAATTTTTTTATCAACATTTAATAAAATTTAAAAAATTTAAGTATTTTTTATCTTTTCAAACCTTTAAAAGTACTACAACAAAAATTTGATATTTTATATTATTTGTAATAATATAGAGTAGATATATTATATTTATTTGGTGGAGATTGAAATGAACAAAATCAAGGAAAACTGGAATGAAATAAAAGAATATATAAAAAAGGAATATGAATTAACTGATATTTCATATGATACCTGGATTTTGCCATTAAAATACCATGACATTATGGGTGATAAATTATATATTATCATTTCTTCAGATGACTCACAGGCATTGAATTATATGAATAAGAAGTATTCTAAACTTTTTAGAGTAACTATATCTGAACTATATAATATATCTCTTGATGTCCAGTTCATTCTTGAAAAAGATAAAGATCTCTATGAAGAAGAAAAATCTATAGATATAACAAATACAGAAAATTATAAGAATTCTAATCTTAATTCAAAATATAAATTTGAAACATTTGTAATAGGAAATAACAATAAACTTGCACACTCTGCTGCTCTTGCAGTAGCTGAGTCACCTGGTGAAATTTACAATCCTCTCTATATATATGGTGGAGCTGGACTTGGTAAAACTCATCTTATGCATTCTATAGGTCATTTTATTCTTGAAAGTAAAAATGATACTAAAGTTATATATGTAACAAGTGAAGATTTTACTAATGATATTATTGAAAATGTAAGAAGTGGTAATCAGTCTGAAATAACAAAAATGCGTGATAAATATAGAAACGCTGATGTTTTACTTGTAGATGATATCCAGTTTATGAAAAATAAAAATTCTACTCAGGAAGAATTTTTTAATACCTTTAATAAACTTCATCTTGCTGGTAAACAAATCGTTATTTCTTCTGATAAACATCCTAAAGAACTTGAAACATTTGATGAAAGATTCAAATCAAGATTCGGTATGGGAATTATTGTTGATATTCAGGCACCTGACTACGAAACTCGTGTAGCTATTCTTAGACAGCTTGCTGAAAAGAATCCTATTAAAATAAATGATGATGTTCTTAAATACATTGCTGAAAATGTTAAATCAAACATCAGAGAACTTGAAGGAGCATTTAACCAGGTTATTAATGTTGCACGTATTAATAATTTAGAAGAAATAAATGCTGGTAACATTACTTCGGTTTTAAATAATATTATTGAAAATAATAAAAATAATATTATTACTCCTGAAAAAATAATGGAAATTATTTGTAATGAATATAAAGTTACACCTGAAGAAATAAAATCACAAAGAAGAAGTCAGGATCTTGTAATTCCAAGACATATGTTTATGTATCTTTGCAGACAGATTATAGATATGACTTATGATGAAATAGCTAAATTTCTTGAAAGAAAAGATCATACAACAGTAATGCATGGTTATAAAAAAATAAAAGATGAAATTAAAGAAAATCCTTTATTTGCTAACAAGATAGAACATTTAAAGAATTTAATTAATCCACAAGATTAATGTGAATAGTATGTTAATTTAATGTGATTTATATGTTTATAATTTTTATTACAATTTAAAACTATTTTTTACCATGTTAATAAATAGCTATTTATAAACATGGTTTTAACTATATTTTCACATTAAAATCTAAAACATAAATCCAGTATTTATAAGGGTTTGAAGTACTTTTAAACATATCAACAGACCCTATTACTAATACTACTAATATATTTATATATAACATTACATATTTTCATTCAAATTTTTGAAGAAAGGATTTATACACATGAAAATTTTATGTCAAAAATCAGATTTATTAAATGGACTTAATATTGTTTCAAAAGCAGTACCTGGTAAAACAACAATGTCTATTCTTGAATGTATTCTTATTGATTCATGTAATGGAGAAATAAGACTTACTGCTAATGATATGGAACTTGGTATTGATACTGTTATTGAAGGACAGATTATTGAAAAAGGAACTGTTGCTATTAATGCAAAGTTATTAATAGATATAGTTCGTAAACTCAATGATAGTGTTGTTAAGATTGAATGTGATGATGATTACAAAACATTTATTACATGTGAAAAGGCTAATTTTAATATTCAGGGTAAGTCTGGTGAAGAGTTTTCTTATCTTCCACAGGTAGAAAAGACAAATCCTCTTATTATTTCTCAATTAACATTAAAGGATATTATTAGACAGACTATTTTTTCTATTGCTGATAATGACAGTAATAAGATTATGAGTGGTGAGTATTTGGAGATTAGTGATAATAATCTTAGAGTTACTTCTCTTGATACTCATAGAATTTCTATTAGAAATATTGAATTAAATAATTCATATAATGATAAAAAAGTTATTATTCCAGGAAAAACTCTTAATGAAATAAGTAAGATTTTATCTGGAAATGCTGAAGATGATGTATATATTTACTTTACTGATAAACATGTTGTATTTGAATTTGATTCAACAACTGTTATTTCACGAATTATTGAAGGTGAATATTTCAAAGTAAATCAGATGCTTAAAAATAATTTTGAAACAAAGATTACTATTAATAAGAGGGAATTTTTAAATTGTATTGACAGAGCTACTCTTCTTGTTAAGGAAGGTGATAAAAAACCTATTATTGTAGAAATCGCAGATGAATTTATAGAGTTAAAAATCAATTCTGCTATTGGTAGCATGAATGAAAAAATTGATATAAATAAAGAAGGAAATAATTTTGCAATTGGATTTAATCCAAAATTCCTTATTGATGCTTTAAAAGTAATTGATGATGAGGAAATTGATATTTATCTTGTTAATTCAAAAGCTCCTTGCTTTATTAAAGATGAAAAAGGAAGCTATATTTATATAGTATTACCAGTTAATTTTAATAATATTTAGGTTTAAAAATGGAAGAAAAATTAGTATTAAGAGAAGAATTCATAAAATTAGGTCAGGCATTAAAAGCTGTAGGTTTTGTTGAATCTGGTGTTGATGCAAAATTTGTTATTCAGGATGGACTTGTAAAAGTTAATGGATCAATTGAAACACAGCGTGGGAAAAAGCTTTATGCTGGTGATATAGTTGAATTTGATGGAAATAGAATATTGATAGAGGAAAATTAATGATAATTAAATCTCTTGAACTTACTGATTATCGTAATTATGAATCTTTAAATATATCTTTTGATAAAGGTACTAATATTTTATATGGAGATAATGCTCAGGGAAAAACTAATATTTTAGAGGCTATTTATCTTTCAGCAACTACAAAGTCTCATAAATCTTCTAAAGATAAAGAAATTATTAGATTTGGTAAAGAAGAGGCACATATTAGAACATATCTACAAAAAGATGATTATGAAACAAAAGTTGATATTCATCTTAGAAGTTCTAAATCAAAAGGAATTGCTATAGATGGTAGTAAAATAAAAAAAGCTACAGAATTACTTGGATTATTAAAAGTTGTTTTTTTCTCTCCTGAGGATTTAAGTATTATAAAAAATGGTCCTTCTGAAAGAAGAAGGTTTATAGATATAGAATTATGTCAGTTAGATAGTTTTTATTTATATAACCTTAATAATTATAATAAGATTGTAAATCAGCGAAATAATTTGTTAAAAAATCTTTATTATACTCCAGAACTTAAAGATACATTAAGTATTTGGGATGCTCAGTTGATGTCTTATGGAAGTAAGATTATAGAAAGAAGAAAATTATTTATTGAGCAGCTTAATGAAATAATTAGTGAAATTCATAATAATATTTCTGGTGGAAAAGAAATGCTAAGAATAGTATATGAACCAGATGTAGAAATAGATAATTATGAAAATACATTATTAATTAATCATGATAAAGATATTAAGTTAAAACAAACAACTGTTGGTCCACATAGAGACGATATTTCATTTTTAGTTAAAAATGAAAGTACTAATAATATTGAAATAGATATTAGAAAATATGGTTCTCAGGGACAACAAAGAACTGCTGCTCTCTCACTTAAATTATCAGAAATAGAAATGGTTAAAAAAGTAACAAAAGATACTCCTGTTCTATTACTTGATGATGTTTTATCTGAGTTAGACAGTAATAGACAAAATTTTCTTTTGGATAGTATTGGTAATACACAGACAATTATTACCTGTACTGGTTTAGATGATTTTGTAAATGATAGATTTGAAATAAATAAAGTATTTAAAGTAACTAACGGAAATGTTAGTGAGGCATCATAAAGGAAGGCAGAATTATGTCAGAAACAAAAGCTCCAGAATACGGCGCCGATCAAATTCAAATATTAGAAGGTTTAGAGGCTGTTAGAAAAAGACCTGGTATGTACATTGGTAGTACATCAAGCAGAGGTCTTCATCATCTTGTTTATGAAATAGTTGATAATTCAGTTGATGAAGCTTTGGCCGGTTTTTGTAAAGAGATTGAAGTTACTATTAATGAAGACAATTCAATAACTGTAATCGATGATGGTCGTGGTATTCCTGTTGGTATTAATCATAAAGCTGGAAAACCTGCTGTAGAAGTAGTTTTCACTATTCTTCATGCTGGTGGTAAATTCGGCGGTGGGGGATATAAAGTATCCGGTGGTCTTCACGGCGTAGGTGCTTCAGTAGTTAATGCTTTATCTGACTGGCTTGAAGTTCAGATTTGCAGTGGCGGTAAAATTTATAAGCAAAGATATGAGCGTGGTGTTGTACAATATCCACTTAAAGTAGTAGGTGAATGTGATCCTGAAAAAACAGGAACAAGAGTTGATTTTAAGCCTGATTCAAGTATTTTTGAAACTACAATTTATGAATATGATATTTTAAAAACCCGTTTAAGAGAAACTGCGTTTTTAACAAAGGGATTAAAGATTGTTCTTATTGATAAACGTGATGTTGATGAAGAAGGCAATCCAAAAACTAATACTTTCCATTATGAAGGTGGTATTAAAGAATTTGTTACATATCTTAATAAGAGTAAAACTCCTTTATATAACGATATTCTTTATTTTGAAGGAACAAAGAATAATGTTTATGTAGAAGTTGCTTTCCAGCATA
>JAKSUF010000121.1 GCA_024409145.1 archaeon
TTTCACCAATATTATCTTCACTAATAGTATCTTCACTAATAGTATCTTCACTAATAGTATCTTCAAAATAATACTGTTTAAAATCTCCATTTCTATCATATTTTATTCTTAAATTTAAAGAATTGCTAGATATAACATTAATTGCTTTTTTAAGATATTCTAAATCATCAATAGAATAATCTTTTCTAAAATTTAAATAAAATGCATCATTATTTGGATTATTTATATCAGAAAAAATAATCATTTTTTGTGAATCAGATAAATCAAAAGTCGTATAATCACTTCCTTTAATTAATTAGTGTAAATTAAATTATAAAATCAACAAATATGTACATTTAATATATTAATAATCATATATAAATTTTGATAAATAATCTTATTAATCATAAAAAATATAATAATAAGCAAGTTAGAAAGAGAAATAGTTTTAATTAAATAAATTAATTTAAAAATTAAAAAAGTGATTTAAATGAATATTGAAAAAGATTTTAAAGAAAAAGAATTAACAATTTTAATTAATGGAAGAATTGATACTTACACTGCTCCTGATCTTGAAGTAGCAATTAATGAAGAATTAGGTAATTTTAATCTATTAATTTTAGATTTTACTGACCTTGAATATATTTCCAGTGCAGGTTTACGTGTACTTGTAGCTACTCAAAAAAAGGCAAAAAAAGAAGATTTCACATTTACAATTAAAAATGTTAATGCAACAGTTAATGAAATCTTAAGAATGTCAAAATTTGACAAAATACTTAATATAGAATAATAAAAAATACTTTTTTAATTAATCCAATTATTTTATTCTAACATCAAATATTTAGATTTAATATGATTAAATTATTCTATTCCAATATTAAAGATTTAGATCTTAATAAAGGATATTTAAAAGTCTCCTCTCAACGGAAATCTAAAATAGATAATTTTAGATTCGAAAAAGATAAAAAATTAAGTTGTGGAGTTGAACTTCTCCTTTTAAAAGTATTAAAAGATATTGGAATTAATAACCCTATTTTTAAATTAGATAAGAATAATAAACCTTATCTATCTAATTATCAAAATATCTATTTTAATCTTTCACATAGCAAAGATTTAATTGCTTGTGGAATTTCAGATTCTCCATTAGGAGTAGATATTGAATATAATGACCCAAATATTGACTTGAATATAGCTAAACATTACTTTTTTAATAAAGAATATCAAGGAATTATTAATTCTAAAAAACCATCAGATGAATTCTTTAATTATTGGGTTTTAAAAGAAAGTTATATGAAATACACAGGATTAGGTTTTAAACTAGAATTAGACAGTTTTGAGATTAAAATAAATAAGAATAATGATACTATTAATAAAAATACTATTAATAAAAATACTATTAATAAGTATACTAATGTGTATTATAACAATATTAACTTAGTAATTAATAATCAAACAAACAACAATATTAAATTTAATTTATTTAATTTAAATGAATATGGATATAAATTAGCTATTGCATCTAAATATGATGTTAAAGAAATTATTGAAGTAGATGCTAAAGATTTGATATAATTTAATACGAGAGTATAAATAAATTGACTTATTCATCAATTTATTCTAAAAAAACTATTTTTACATTAAAAAAATATGATGATAATATGAATTTAATAAAAAAACTACCCTTACCTATATGTGGAACAATGCTTGGACTATTTGCAGTAGGTAATTTAATATCTGACTATTTCCTTCTTGGAAAATATATTTGTGGAGCTATTGGATTCATATTATTAATACTAGTTTTAACTAAATTAATTAAATACCCAAAAGATATTTTAAATGATTTTAAAAATCCAATTATAACAAGTGTTTCTGGAACATTTTTAATGTCTTTAATTATTCTAAGTACATATATTGCTCCTTTTAATATAATGTTTGCGTCATATTTATGGATGTTTGCAGTATTTCTATTTGCAATACTAATTATTTACTTTACAATAATGTTTTTTATTAAAAATTTTGAATTAAAAAATGTTTATGCTAGTTATTATATTACATATATTGGAATTGTAATTGCATCTGTAAGCTCTCCATTATATAATCAAATAATTATAGGAAAATTAATTTTTATATTTGGATCCATTTCATTCATATTCTTACTTGGATTAACTGCATACAGATATTTAAAATTAAAAACCCCAGAGCAATTTAAACCATTAATTTGTATTAATGCAGCACCATTTAGTTTGCTTCTTTATGGTTATTTAAAAACATTTACAAATATTTCATATGAATTTGTAATTTTTATGTTTATATTTGCTGTAATATTCTATATATTTGCAATAGCTAAGTTTTTAGAATATAGAACTATTCCATTTTATCCAAGTTATTCTGCATTTGCCTTTCCATTTGTAGTAGCGGCTCTTGCATCAAAAGCAACATCATTATGTTTAAAAATAGATTATTTGAATTATTTAGTTTATATTCAGACCACAATAGCTGTTTTATTAGTGTTTTATGTATTTTTTAATTATTGTAAATTCTTGTTTACTGAATATAATTAAAAATCAAATTTTAATTTATTCTAAAAAATTAAATCAAATTATGAAGAGAAAAATAATATTATCACTAGTAAAACAAGTGAATAATATTATTAAGATCTTTAAAGTCCACTAAGTTCTCTCACAAAATCCTCCATAGCATTATAAACTATCTTACCATCAACATGGATTGTTGAGTATAAATGAGGGTTAGTTTCATAAGCAAAAACAAATTCTCTAATAGCCTCTGCATTATCTATAGTCTCTATTATCGTGTTTCCAGCAGTAGTTCTTACTGTAACCACATGTTCTTCACCTTCAACAACCCAAAAGGATTTAGCATTCGGAAAAGAATTTTTTATATTTACTACATCACCCTCTTTGAGATTAGGCATAGGTTGATTATTCTCAATATCTGGAATACGACTATTCATTATTTTATTACGTTCCATTTCAAGAAGACGTTTTTGTATTTCTTCTTCAGTTCCATACTTATTAATATTAGTATTAGACTTAGTAGATGTAAAATCATTCTTTTTAAGTTCTTCATTAATATTAAGAGTTTTATCTAAATCCACATCTTCATTTATATGATTACCATTACTATTAGTATTAATATCTTCATTTATATGATTACTATTAGCATTAATATCTTCATCCCTATTAATAATATTCTGATTATTTGGTCTAGCTCTCTCTTGATTAATATCATTCACATGATTATCAGTATTAACTTGAGGAGCATTTCTAGTTTTAATATATTGACGTAAGTCAGTACCTACTTTTGAACCAGCCATTGCAATAAGGAAATGAGAAACAATATCTTCAGGTACCTTCCAAAGATTATATGAAGTATGAGTTAAACTAGCATAATAAGCATCACCTGAAATTTTTAAAGCACTACCAACAATACCTCCAACAAAGATACCTGCAACAGGACATCCAGCAAGTCCAAAACCAAATCCAATACCAAATGAAAGAAGTTGAGTACCAAAACCAAGAAGTTGAAGTGTAACTTTCTTAGCACCAGATGGAGGATAACCATAATTAATAGTAATATTAGTACCATTTATATGATGATTATTAATACCAATAGAATTTAAACCAGTACCATTTACTTCTAAACCATCAATAAAGAACTTAGCATCATCATAACTATAAAGATCTGCACCATCACTTTTAGAATGTTTATTATCAATAAAAGTACAATTGTTTAAATAATTATGAGCACCATGTGCACCATAAATAGCTCCAGCCCATAAACCGAAATTATTAACAAAAGTACAGTCATTACAAACTAATAATCTAAAGTTACTAATAGCCCCTGCATCATCACCTGAATCAGTAATATACTTAACATGATTACCTGAGAAAGTAACATTATTAAAGAATACACTACCATTATTCATCACTGCACAATTAAAACCATCAATTGTCAAATTATTAACAAATAAACTAGAAAATCTATTAATAGTAGCAAAATGACACTCATCTAAATTTGTAGCCCCAACAAGATTAAACTTATGACCATTACCATTAAATATAACATTACCATAATGAGGACTTAAACCAAGCATATGTTCATTAGTTAAATATTGTTTTAATACTGTGACATCAGCATTAAGATTAATAATAAAAGCATCAACATCATTACCCGCATCTCTAATACCATTAATAGCATTAGCAAGACTAGCTCTACTATCAGTAATATTAAACTCACGAACAACAGGTTCCATAGAATTTCTAAAAATAATACGATAATCAGAACGGTCATGGGAAAACTTAATCTCAGAATTTGGAGTAGGGATAAAAGCACCAGGCCCATGTAACTTACCTTTATATGGATCCATATAATAAGAATAAACAATACCATTTCCACCTACCATAACATCATGACCAGGTCCTTCAAATATCTGATTATTCTCACAAATAGAATTACCTATTTTATTCCTAAAATTCCAAAATGACCAATCCCCTCTATAGCCTTCATTATCCTTAAAGTAACAATTTATCAAACCGAGTTTAGAATCAGTTCCATTAGAAAAAATTGCACCACCATAAGATCCACGATTATTTATAAAAGAACAATTAACACAGCATAAATTAGCACGATTCCAAATTGCACCACCATAATCTCCAAATTTCCAATAATCCATACGATTAGATAAGAACTTAACATTTTGCAATGCAACATTACCATAATTATTAATCGCTGTATTAAAACCAGATAAAGTTAAATTATTAATAAAAACTTTACCATTTTTACCACATTCCAAGAAATGATTCTCCCCATGGTCATTAGGAGAAGAAACAGTAATATTTTTATCATTACCTCTAATAACAAAAACAAAATCTTTATTATTCACAGATAAAATATTAGAACCACTAACTTTAATATCTTTAACAATATCAACAAAAACATGATCATAAGTCTTATTACAAGAATCTAAATAATTAGATAAGTCCTTAAAATCTTTTTCACAAGAAACATTATAACTATAATTAGATTTAGTAGAATTACCATTAGGATTTAGAACAGAATCATTAAGATTAACATTTAAATTAGATGGAACATCACCATTAGTAAAACTATGACTTGGAGAGTCAACTGTAGAATCATCAACCATAGGAGTTACAGAAATAGAAGGACTATCATCAACAGTTAAATCTGAATGAATATCACCTATAGATTTAGAATCACTTGCAGAACCATGAATGTCAGTAGCACAAACCATACCTACAGAAAGACAAAACATTACTAACACTAAAATTACAAATAAACTTTTACTTAATTTTGGATACATAAAAACATTACTCCTAAAAAACATTATTTCAAATAAGATATCAAAAA
>JAKSUF010000122.1 GCA_024409145.1 archaeon
TTTTTTTATTTTTAATTATTTTATTAAATGTTTTCAACTAAATTTTTATTTAGTGTTTCTTTTTCTTTTTCTTCGTTAACATTATTAACTAATTCTTTTTTATTATCTTCTTTAGCTAGTTTATCCCAGTTGAGCCATCCGTATACACAATTGATTGTCCAGAATACATATTGTGCTACCATAATCCAGTTACCAAGTGCTATAAACATTACTGTACTTACGATATCTTCAAATACCCAGAAGATCCATTGTTCTCTATATCCAAGACACATTAAAATTTGTCCGATAAGAGGAGCAACAGTAGTTAAGCTATCAAGGAATGGTTTTGGATCTGGTACAGGGAAGATAGCTGGCATTAAGATATGTACATATTCAAGGAAGTATGTCATACCGAATGTACCAATGATTAGTGCACCAAAGTATGCAATGTAATGTACTAATTTAAATTTCTTTGCTTTAACAATTGTTTCATCTTTCTTTTTATTTTGTTTATATAATTTAATCCATACAATATTTCCCCATATCATAGTTGCGATATAGAAAATGTTTTCAAGTAATTCACCCCATAAAGCACAAGGGATAGCTACACCAAATACATAAGTGAATAATTGAATATAACCAAATATGTAAAAACTAATTTTACCTTGAGCACAAAGTACAACAGAGATAACACCTGTAATACCACTTATTGCTGTTACTAATAAATATTCATCACCAGCTTTGTATGCTGCGATAATTCCTAGAACTTGTAAGAATAAACCGAATGCTAAGAAGATATAGTCAAACATTGTTCTTCCATTAACAAATTCTTTCTTTAAGATTTCTTTCATCTTTTCCATTTTTAATTTCCTCCTTATAATTTTTTTCATTTTCTTTTTGATCTTTTTCTTTTAATAAATCATTTATATATTCTTTAACTCTGTTAAAGTTTTCAAGATATGTTCCATCAAGTACTTCATAAGTATAACCAAACATATCATAGAATGCTTTTAAGTCTTTAAACATTTTGCAACGAATAAAGTAATCACTATCACCAAGATATCTGATGCCATCATCAACAAGTGGTTTTTCTTTAGGTGCTAGTAAAAATATTTTTTCCCATTTATCTCTTTTTGCATATTCTTTTGAAATATCAAGTAAGACTTTAAAGTCATCATTAGTTAAAACAAAATCTTTATTTTCTGCATAACGTTTTGCATACATTAGAGTAGTACAAAAGTCAGTATCTGAAATGAAAATTCCATTGTTATCTTTACCTTCTTTTATATCTTTATTTATCTTATGTTGTTCATAAGTAAAATATATGAAGTCTTCAAGAGTAAATAAGTCATCAGTTTTAGTAAGTGATATATCTCTTCCTTTTTCATTAGAATAAGGTAATGTAAAATACTTACCAAGATCTTCAATAAGAGTAGTTTTACCTTCACTAGCAGTACCACTAATTAAGATGTTTTTAGTAAGTTCTGGTCTAAAAGGAAGCATTATATCATTCCAGTATTTAAGTGGATTATTTCTTATCATTGTTCCTGATATTTTATTAAGTTCTCTATCTTTATATTTAACTTTAATCTTAAATGGATAAATATTTTTTTCTTCGTTTAATTTATCAAGATTTAATAAATCATCATTGTATTCTTTTTCTCCAACATAAAATGTAAGAGTAGTATCTTTATTTGTTGATTCATTATTATCTAATGGAATAAAATTATATTTTTCTTTAATTTGTCTTATTACTTCATTAAGCCATGTGATATAATTTTCTTTTTTATTATCTAAGATATTTAATTTTTTATCATCTATCATTAGAACTTTAATGATGTCATCTTCTAAAAAGTTTTTAACCTTGTAGTATTTCTCTGTTAAGGATCCGAAAGTATTAGTCCTTTTGTCATCATCATGACCACAACATACAACAATCATGTAGTCGTTTTCTTTTTTACCTTCCAAGATAAGATCCATATGACCTTTATGAAGGGGAGCATAACCACCAAATGTAATACCAAGTTTCATATTTAGTACCTCCTTTATTAAGTATTTGATGTAATAATTATTATGTTATTATCATTTTGTTAATAACATAATAATACAAACAACATAAAATGTCAACAGATTATATTAAAAATTTTAAATTTTTTTCAAAATGCCCTTATAGTATGCAATTTACCCTTAAAAAATGCATATTTTTAGGGGAATATACCCTTATATGTTGATTTTGCCCTTAAAAAGTGGTAAAATATAAGGGAAAACATGATATTTTGATTAAATATGATATTTGAATAAAACATATAACATATAACATATAACTATACTAATAAGGAGGTGACTAAATGAGAGAATTTGATTATAGTAAGATTAAAGAAGAAAAATATGATCAAGAAATACTTGGGTATATTAAAGAAATATATAAAGCTGTAGGAAAACAAGAACTATATGTTAAGAACAAACCATTAGAGCTTGAGAAATTAGTGGAGATAGCAAAAATTCAAAGTACAGAAAGTTCTAATGCTATTGAAGGAATATATACTGCAAATAGTAGAATAAGAATGTTAATGAACGAAAAAACAACTCCAAGAAATAGAGATGAAAAAGAAATAGCTGGATATAGAGATGCATTAAATCTTATTCATCAAAATTATGATTATATAAATATTACACCAAATTATATTATGCAATTACATCAAACAATGTATAATCATATTCCAAATCCGATGGCGGGTAAAATTAAAAATGTACAAAATTATATAAGTATGAAATATAGAAATGGAAAAGAGGAAATTATATTTACTCCATTAAGTCCGGTAGAAACTAAAATTGCATTAACAAATATATGTGATGAATTTAATAAAGTTGTATCAAGTTATGATGTAGAACCACTCATATTGATACCAACATTCATTCATGATTTTTTATGCATACATCCATTTAATGATGGTAATGGAAGAATGTCTAGATTATTAACAACATTACTATTATATAGATCAAATATATATGTAGGAAAATATATATCATTAGAAAATAAAATTGCATTAAGTAAAGATTTATATTATTCATCATTAAGAAAGTCACAAGAGGGATGGCATGAAGGTACAGAAGATAAGACACCATTTATAAAATATATTTTAAGTACAATTCTTGAAGCATGTAAAGATTTAGATACAAGATATGACATAACAATAAATTGTGATACATCAATAGATAACGTTAGAAATGCAATATTATCTATAGTAGGAAAATTTACTAAACAAGATATAATAGATTTATGTCCATATTTAGGATTAAGTACTATAGAATTATCATTAAGAAAATTAGTATTAAGTAATGAAATTAAAAAAGAAGGTGTAGGAAAAAATACATTCTATTATAGAACAAAATAAAGGAGAAGAAGCATGGAAGAATTAATGAAAAAAATAGATGAATTTAGTAAAGAAAGAGATTGGGATCAATTTCATACAGAAGAAAATATAGCAAAGAGTATAGCAATAGAAGCAGGAGAATTACTTGAACATTTTCAATGGGATAATACATATGATAAAGAAGAACTATGTGAAGAACTTGCTGATGTATTTAATTATTGTTTTCAACTTGCAATAAAATTAAATGTAGATCCAAAAGAAATAATATTAAAAAAGATGGAAAAGAATGCATTAAAATATCCTGTTGAAAAAGCAAAAGGTGTAAGTACAAAATATGATAAATTATAAACATAAAAAATAAAGATCGCTTAGCGATCTTTATTTTTTTCTAAATAATCTTCTAAATTTTCTTTCCATGATGCATCTAATTTTTTAAAATTCTTAGCACATAGCATTTCTGTACAACAATCTAATGCTTCATATAGAATTTTTGTTCCTTTAGAATCTTTTTTATAGTTAGCAGTATTAGATGCTTTAATACCAATACTTGACGCTTCATAATATGAATCGATATTTGCACCTATATACATGAACTCCCAATCATTATGTTTAGTAATTAAATTTTTTACTTTATCTTTATCGTATTCTATAGAAGCATTTTCTAAACCATCAGTGTTAATAATAAATAAAACTTTTTTAGGTTTTTTAGTATCAAGATAACTAATAGTTTTACCAATAGCATCATATAGTGCAGTACATCCTCTTGTATAATATGTATCACTATTTAATTCATTTACTTTAGAAATATCTATTCTATCAGTAAGAAGTTCATACTTATCATCAAATAATACAGTAGTTAATTTAACATTATTATTTTTTTGTTTACTTAAATATGTATTGTATCCATTGATAGTATCAGAAACAATATTACTCATTGAACCAGATCTATCTAATATGTATACAACATCTAATGTTTCAGTTTTACTAACTTTTTTATTTGTTTTTTTAGTTTCTTTTTTAGGTTTTTCAATAAGTATAGTATCAAGTTCATCTTTACCCTTAATGTCATATTCATCATCGATAAGTTTTTTTAATTCTTCTTTCTTTAATTCTTCTTTTTTAAATTCTTTTTTGCTCATAATTATTTCCTCTTTTCTTTTAATAAATTATTATTAAACAATTACTAGTTATCTAGCTTTTGTTTTGATATAATAAGTATAGATTATTTTGAGGCCTTAATGGTCTCTTTGAAAGGGACATTTTTTATGAATGAATTACTAAGAAAATATATTGAAGAAAATAAAGACTTTGATACTATAATTATTTCTAAAGAAGAAACATTATATATGGATATGAAATTTGGATGTCCTATAGAAAGTTCTCCTAAAGAAATAAGTAGTAGTAATAAGAATAAAACAAATAAAACAAATAAAAATAAAAATACAAAAAATAAAGTTAAAGCAATAAGAGATATATGTAATCTTACAGAAGATACAGCATGTTTAGAAATTGAAGAAACATATGTTAAAGGAATGAATCTTGATGATTACATAAATAATCATTTAGAAGAACATAATAATTTTCAAAAAACATTATTTAGTATGATAGATGAAAGAGGATTAACAGATAGCGAAGTATATAATAAAGTAAATATAAGTAGAAAATTATTTAGTAAGATAAGAACAGATAATGAATATCATCCAAGTCGTGAGACAGTAATATTACTTGGATTATCATTAGAACTATCTCTTGATGATATGTTAAAGTTACTTGATAGTGCATCTTATTCATTAGCTAAAAATAATGCATTTGATTTAATAATTAGATTTAGTTGTCATTCACATATTTATGATTTAGATTCTGTTAATGAAATGCTAGATGAATATAGTTGCAAGTTATTAAATTGTTAATAATGTATTTTATAAAAAAAGAGGTTTTTAGATTATAATACCTTTAAAGTACTCATTAAATAAAAATAACTTTATGTTAT
>JAKSUF010000123.1 GCA_024409145.1 archaeon
CATCATAAAAATTACTTAAAACACTTGTATAAACAAATAATTATAAAATAATGCTTGTTTAGACAATTAAAATAAAATAAACCCATTATTTTAAATAATATGAAGTTTAATTAAGTATAAGAAAATATTATTTTAATTAATAAGTTATTGAATAAAGTCAAAATTAAATATTCATATAAAAAATATTAAGACTATTTTTTAAAGTTAACAAAATTATTCCAAAAATAATCCAAAAACTTTTAAAAAAATCTTTTGAATAGCAAAGAATTATATTATACATTAAAATTAAGAGTTTCCAAAGAAATTTATATTACATGAGGTGTATTAATATGCATATTAAACATAAGAAAAAAATTTTATGTTTACTAATATTTTGTAATTTATTTATGAGTGTTACTGGAGTAAGTGCATTCGAAAACCCAAGACATCAACACAACGAAGAATTATTAAACATACAAAATCACAAAAGTAGTAATATTATATCTGTTAATCAAGCACAACAAAATAAAGAATTTACAAACAAGCCCATTTCAAGAACTATAGGAACATTCAAACAGTTAAATAAAGAAATCCAAGAAGCAATAGAAAATAATAAAACAGTCATTGAATTAAATTGTGATTATTATTACTATAAACAAGAAGATAAAGATTTAAATGAAGGCATACCCATTAATAAGAACATCATCATCAATGGAAACGGACATACCATCGATGGATCTGAAATGGCAAGGGCATTTAAAATAAGTGCTAAAGAAGTAACTATAAATCAATTATATATTAAAAACACAAAATCAAATAATGGTGGTGCAATCTACTCTGAAAAAACAAATCTGAACATAAATCAATCATTATTTGAAGAAAATTCTGCTACTGATTCAACATTTACACAATGTAAGGGAGGATCCATTTATTCGGAGGATGGGATTCTAAATATCTATCACTCTACATTTAACAACAATAATGCAGAAGATTACGGAGGAGCAGTATATTCCAATAAAAAGATTATCTTAAACAATTGTGAATTTAACAACAACTTAGCATCAGATAATGATGGAGGAGCAGTATATTGTAAAGAAAATATAAATGTAATAAATACTAATTTCAAGGAAAATAAAGCCTATGAAGATGGTGGTGCACTCTATTCAGAAAAAAACATAGACATTAATAATTCTAAATTTGAAAAGAACTTAGCTAATGGGGCAAAAGTTTCACAGTGTGAAGGAGGAGCTGTTTATGCAAATGGACCTATAACTGTAAACAATTCTAAGTTTAATAATAATAAAGCTTATGATTACGGAGGAGCTATCTGGACAAATAATAACATAACCCTAAGAGATTGTTCTTTTATGGATAATTCTGTATCTGATAATGATGGAGGAGCTATTTATAGCGATGGATCTAGCATAAAGGCATATAATAATGACTTTATAAACAACCATGCAGATAGTAAAGGAGGTGTAATTTATTGTGATGATGGTTCTTCAAACACATATTTAGAAGATAACAACTTTGTTAACAATAGCTGTGGATCAAATAAAGGTTCTTCTGTTTATACTGATGGATACTTTAGTAAAATATGTAATAATTGGTGGGGCACTCCTACTCCAAATTGGGGTTCTGGATTATTATGGGAAGATACCTGGAATAGCCATATAATACATCATGACGAGTCTCCAAGAACCCAACCACGTAGTTAATTTTTATTAACTACATAATTATTTCCCTATTAATAATTTTCATAAGAGGCGTAATTAATATGAATATTAAATTTAATAAAATATTATGTTTATTAGTATTTTGTAATTTATTTATGAGTGTTGGTGGAGTAAGTGCATTCGACAATATAGGACATCAACACAACAAAGAATTATTAAACATACAAAATCACAAAAGCGATGATATAATTGTAATCAATCAACAAACACAACAAAATAAAGAATCAACAAATAATTCAACAAATACTCTTACAGTAGGAACATTCAAAGAATTAAATGAAAAAATTCAAGAAGCTATACAGAATAATGAAAAAGTAGTCGAATTAGATAAAGACTATAAATATGACAAAAATAACGATAAAGATTTACAAAAAAAGGGTATAATTATCCCCGAAGACATCACCATTAATGGAAATAACCATATTATTGATGGATCAGAAACCGCAAAAGTATTTACTATTCCTAAGAATTCTTCTGCAAATTATGTAACTATAAAAAACTTAAATTTCAAAAACACAAATACTACTGACTGTGGTAGTGCTATTGAGTCCAATAAAATAAAATGTACAATCTCAAATTGTGAATTTAACAATTCCTATGCATATGGTGGTGTAATCTCTGGTGAAGATGGTGAATTAAATATTGACAATTCAATATTTAGGAGCAATAAAGGATATTTTGAGGGCGGAGCTATCTATTGTGAAAACGAAAATATAACAATTAAAACTTCATTTTTTATAAATAATCATGCACAACACACAGGTGGAGTTATCTGTAGTAAAGAAAGTAAACTAACAATAAAATATTCTATATTTAAAAATAACCTCTGTAAGGGTGAAAAGATTGAAAACTGTGAAGGAGGAGCAATCTATTCAACAGGAAACCTAGATATTACATACTCTGACTTTATCAACAATAATGCTTACGATTATGGAGGAGCAATCTATTCAACAGAAGACATTAAATTAAATGATTGTAAATTCAGTAGTAATTCTGCATTAGATAATGATGGAGGAGCTATTTATTGTGAAAAAGGACTGGACATTGTAAATTGTAATTTTAGTAATAATAAAGCATATGAAGATGGAGGAGCTATTATTTCTAGAGGAAATATGAAGAATATAAAAAATTCTGTCTTTGAAGATAATACTGCTAATGGTGCAAAAATTGCACAATGCGAAGGAGGAGCAATCTATGCAGATAATGGGAAATTAAATGTAGAATGTTGTGAATTTACCAACAATATGGCGTATGATTATGGAGGAGCTATATGGACAGAAAAAGGAGACATATCCCATTGCTCTTTCATTAGCAATTATGTATCAGATAATGATGGGGGAGCTATTTATTATAATAGTGCAGGTTATGTATACCTAATTAGCAATAATTTTACAGACAATCATGCAGATAGCAAAGGTGGAGCTATTTATTGTGATAGTTCTATGAACTACATTTCAGTAGTTAGTAATAATTTTGTTAATAATCATTGTGACTCCAATAAAGGTTCTGCTATTTACACCTGTGGGGATTTTAGTTTTATAAATGAAAATTGGTGGGGCACTCCTAATCCAGATTGGGATTCCGGATTATTATGGGAAAATACTTGGTATGGTCACATAATACATTATGATCAATCACCAAGAATGGAACCTATATAATTAACTTTATTGAATAAAACTTTCTTTAATATTGGAAAAAATTATCTTAAATAATTATTTTCACAAAATAAAATAGCAATATCTTTAAAATAATAAATATATGAGGTGTAATTAATATGAATATTAAATTTAATAAAATATTATGTTTATTAATATTCTGTAATTTATTTATGAGTATGGGTGCAGTGAGTGCATTCGACACTCCAGGACATCAACACAACCAAGAATTATTAAACACACATAATAAAAGTAATAATATCTCTGTAATCAATCAACAAACACCACAAAATAACAAATCAACAAAAAATATTCTAGATACAAATACGGTAGGAACATTTAAAGAACTAAACGAAAAAATTCAAGACTCAATTAAAAATCATCAACAAACAGTTGAATTAGATAAAAATTATTATTATGATGAAAAAGAAGATAACGATTTAAAAAATGGAATAATTATTGATGAAAATATCATAATTGAGGGAAACAATCACATTATTGATGGATCTGGAATAGCTAGAGCATTCCAAACTCCAAGTAATGCTTCTAGTATTCATATAACCATAAAAGATATAACTTTTGAAAAGACAAAATCAGATAATGGTGGTGCAATATATTTTAAAGGAATGGAATGTATTTTGTCCAATTGTCATTTCATACATTCCAATGCCGAAAGTCTCGGCGGTGCAGTTTATAGTTATAATGGTGCTTTAAATATTGAGCATACCGAATTTACCGAGAATACCGCTCATGAATCTGGAGGAGCAATCTATTCAAATAAAGACATTACATTAAATGATTGTTCTTTCTTTAACAATATAGCATCTGAAAATAATGGAGGTTCAATCTACTTTAAGTATAATTATGGTCACACTGAGATTAATATAAATCAATGCCTTTTTAGAATTAATAAAGCAAAAGAAGATGGTGGGGCAGTATACTGTGAAGATGATGGGAATACTAGTGCATATATAAGAAGTTCCACTTTTGATGAAAATTCTTGTAATGGTGCAAAAACTTCACAATGCGAAGGTGGTGCGGTTTATTATAATGGACATATAGATATAAAAAATTCTACCTTTACTAACAATAAAGCTGAAGATTATGGTGGAGCTATGTATTCAAAAACATGCCTTTTAAATGATTGTACTTTCAATAATAATACTGCATCTGATAATGATGGAGGTGCTGTTTATTGTGAGGGTGGAATGGGAATTCATAATTGTAAGTTTAATGAGAATAAAGCATACGAAGATGGTGGAGCTATTTGTTGTTATTCATCCCCAATAGAAATAGAGAGCATAGAAATAACTAATTCTAAATTTGATAAGAATTCCTGTAATGGTGCAAAAATTGCACAATGCGAAGGTGGTGCTATTTATTGCAGTGAATCAAAAAATCTAGAAATCCATACATGTACATTTACTAACAATCATGCATATGATTATGGAGGAGCTATCTATGCAGAAACTAGCAGGATTAACATAGAACAAAGTATTTTATTTAATAATTATGTATCAGATAATGATGGAGGTGCTGTCTATCTCAATAATTGGGGCAACAGCTATTTATTCTTAAGCCACAATAATATTTCAAGCAATTATGCAGCAGGAAAAGGTGGAGGTATTTACTCTGATGTTGATTATTCCTATACTTATTTATCAAATAACAATTTAGTTAACAATAGTTGCGGATCTAATAAAGGTTCTGTTGTTTATACTGATGGATACTTTAATGAAATAAATAATAATTGGTGGGGTACTCCCACCCCAAATTGGGATTCTGGATTATTATGGGAAAATACATTTTGGTCACATAATATACATCACGATGATTGTCCAAGAACAAAACCATGTAGTTAATTATTAACTACAAAATTTATTTTTTATAATATTCAAATTTTATTATTTATTTAATTTTTATTATTTATTTAATTTTTATTATTTA
>JAKSUF010000124.1 GCA_024409145.1 archaeon
ATACAAGTTAATATATTTTTATTTAGTGAGTACTTGACAGGTACTAGTATCTTATGCCTTCTTTTTCTATTATATTCATTTGATTTTTTTAATTCAATTAATTGTTTATTTCTTTAAAGTTTCAACAGCACGAATAGCAATTAGTAATGCTTGTTCTCTTGTTGATTTTTCTTTTGGACCAAAACAGTTAGAACCATATCCAACTCTTTCTCCAACACCTTTAATAATTCCTTTACTATTCATATAGTAAACTCCATCATGTGCCCATGAATCAATATTTGCATCATCATCAAATTTTGTTGTATTCTTATTTGTTACATCAATCTTTGCTGCTTTAATTGCTCTTGTCATCATTGTAGCCATTTGTTGTCTATCAATTTCTAATGTTGGTTCAAATGTTGTTTCGCTAGTTCCTGTTGTGATACCTAAGTTGTATGCTTTAAGAATTTCTTGGCTTGTTGTATCTGTAAATGGATTTACTTTAACAGCAGTTGCTTTCTTACCTGAAAGATCTTCATAAAGTTTAACTGCTATTTGACAGAATTCATCTCTACTTATATTGTTTGTTAGGTTTTCACCCATTAAACTTTCTGGAAGTAATCCTTCTTCAATAGATTTATCTACTTCTTCTTTTGCCCAATCTGAAACACCACTATATGGAGTATCAGTTTTCTTATCTTCTTTAAAGTATACTGTAATATTTAAATCTTCTTCTTTAGTTAATTTTATTGTAGCTGTATTTGTTGTGTATTTTTTATCATATGCCATGATGTAATCAAGTGCATATCCTTTTTTAGGCGAAGCTTTAACTGTTACTTCATCATTAAGTTCTAATTTTGTTTTTGATAATGTTACTGTTCCAGCATCTGATGGATTAACTTTAACATTAACATTATATCCTTTAGCTTCTTTCCATATTGCTTTAAATACATGTTCGTCTGTTCTTCCACCTTCAATCTTGTATTTACCTTCTACCTTAATACCACTTCCTTGTTGAAGTTCCCAGTAGTCAAAATCATAACCAGGTTTTTTGAATGTACATTGAGGTAGTTCAAATTCTTCAGAGCAATCTTGCCATACAGAATATTTTGTTCCTTGTCCTTCACCTGGATCATATGTAATCTTAGTTAAAGGAGTAAAGTGTAAATATACAATTTCATCATAGTTTTTACAAGTATATGTAAAAGATGTATCAGTGTATTTCTTAGAACCAACAGAGATGTCTTCAAATCTATATCCTTCATTAGTAGTTACTTTAAATGTAACATTGTCACCTTCTTTATATTCCATCTTTGAAATTTCAACTTTTCCGCCTTTTTCTGGTTGAGTACTTACTGTAAATTTACTTGTATCTCCTACTTTTCCTACATAAAATGAATATTGAATTTGTAATGTATCTGTACCTTGACCAGTAACTACACTTGGTTGTTCACCATTAACTGTTACTTTACACTTGTTGCCAAATACTCCATCAAAATAATCAGTGTATACATAAAATGTTACTGAGTATTGAGAATTTTCTGTTACAATAGAATCTTTTGTAACAGGTTGTCTCCATGTTGGTTGACCACATTCATAGTCTGGTGTACCAGTTCCAAATGTAGGCATCTTTTGTCCGATTACAGGTTTAGTCATATATATTTCAACTTCATCAATATAACCAAGACTACCATCATCTGTTAATGGAATATCTATTACAAAATCTTGAAGATCATATTTAACATCAGTACTTCCTACATTACGATATGTTCCTGTAGTTTTAATTTTTCTATATACTCTTTTAGCACTATTATCTAAATCTGTAACTACTAAATTGTAAGTTAAATCACGAGAACCATTAGTAAGAGAATTTACAGAATATTTAGAAGTAATACTATCTTTTCTATTTGTTGTATTATTTATATTTGTAATAGTAAATTCATAATTTTTAAATTCTTTATCAGATGTATTAGATATTACTAAAGGAATTTGTACTTCATCACCTGCTTGTAATCCACTAGGTAATTTTGTTTGGAAGTTATCACCTTTAGTTAAAGTAACATTAGGTATTTTTAAACCTGAAGTACTATAGTTTTTAATTATTTGAATTTTATCTTCAGATATAAAATTACAATCTGCTTTTTGATACTCTACAGTAGCACTCATGTTATTTGTAAAGCGAATATTTTCAGTTACTTCACAAGTAGCAACTAGTTTATACTCTTTATCAGGAGCAAACTTATCTCCAGATTTTAATTGTTTTGAACCTTCAAACCATGTAATGTTTGTACATGTTACTTCAGGGGCTTGAATTGTATTAGGATAAACAGTATATCTAGCCTTAATTCTACTAGTGTCACATGCATCACTTACATATAAAGCATTATTAACTGGCTCATAAACACCTCTTATGTCAATATTATCAATAGATGTTCTTGTTGTTGCAGCATGTCCTATCATAGGAATAGATGTAAATAACATTACAAACGAAAGAACAAATGCAATAAATTTTGAAAAATGTTTTTTCATTATTTCCTCCTTAAATTTTTAATTTTATTATTTGTATATTTTTTAGTAATAATATTCTAGAAATGACTACAAGAATAATGGCAAATAAAAATATTATTGCAAGAAAATGAAAGAAAAAAATATGATTTAATATAATATATATTGTTATTCAAAAATAAGTTATAAAAATAAAAAATATATTACATAAAATAAAGAGCATATAATGCTCTTTATTTTATGTTTTATCTATTCTATTTATTATATATATTCTATTTATTATATATATTCTATTGGTACTAAATAATTTTTTTCATCTAATGGATGTATATTTTTTGTTAAACATAATACTATTCCATTTGGTGAATTCATTTCAAATTTTGTTACTACTTTAAAGTTCTTTATTGCATCTATTCCAGGATTAGCTCCCATTTTTATTTCAACAGGATAAATGTTATCTTCATCTATAACTAATAAGTCTATTTCTGTTCCATTTTTTTCTCTATAATAATATAAATGCTTTTTAGGATCTCTTTGATTATTAGTATATGATTTTACTATTTCACTTATTATATATGTTTCAAATATTTGTCCTGCATATGCACTTTTGCTTAAAGTTTCACTACTTACATATCCTGTTAGATAGCAAGCAAGTCCAGTATCCATAAAATATATCTTAGGTCTTTTTATTATTCTTCCAACATTATTATTCATATGTGGTGATAATAAAAATATTACATATGTATTACTTAAAACACCTGTCCATTTTTTAATTGTTTCAGAATCTACTCCTACATCTTTAGCAATATCTAATGCATTAAATTCTTGTCCTGTTCTTGCAGCTAAGCTTGATATAAATTTTAAAAATTTAGGTTCATCTTGTATGTTAATTATTTTTCTAACATCTCTTTCTATGTATGTTCTTAAATAAGAAGAAAAATATGATTCTATACTTATATTTTTATTCTTATAAAGTTCAGGATAACTACCCCTAAAAATTCTATTAAAAACATCATCTATGTATTCACTTTTAATTGGTTTTTTATTTTGTAATAATTCTATATTTGGTATAAAAATATCTTCTTTTTCATTATATATTTCTCTTGTTGATAAAGGATATAAATCTATAATACCAACACGTCCTGCTAGTGATTCAATTATGCCTTCCATCGTTTCAAATATTTGTGAACCTGTTAAATAATATAATGTACCTACAGATTCTCCATCACCAAACATTTCATTACGTCTTGCATTATCTATTTCTATCTTTATATATGAAAGTAAATTAGGAGCATATTGAAATTCATCTATTACTAATGGTGCTTTATGTGTTCTTAAAAATAATTCTGGATCATTTATAGCTAGACTTCTTTCATTAAGGTCATCTAAACTAACTTCATTAATTTCTTGTTTTTTAGTTACTCCTAAATATTCAAGTACAGTACTTTTACCAGATTGACGTGAACCCGTAATAAGTATTGCTGGAAAGTTCCCATACATATCATTTAGAGTATTTTCTATGGTTCTATGTATATATGTAGTGCTCATATTTCCTCCACTTTTTATATTTTTAGACATTTTCCGATTGCTATTCGGAATTTGTCTAAATTATACCATATTATTGATATTTAATCAATATATTTAGCAAAAGAAGTGAAAAAGAACAAAAAAGCAATATCAAATTTTTATTTGATATTGCTTTTTTCTATATCATTTCTTATTAAATTTATATTTTATCTTTTATCTTTTTATTAATCCAATGAATTTTCATTCAGTCCACATTCATATAAACCTATATATGTAATTCCATTATCATCATGCATTACTTTTCTATCATCTTTAGTTATGACTATTCTTTTAAATGAATCTTTAATATTTTTTAAAGACTTTATTTCTCTATCTCTTTTTTCTTCATCTATTATGCTTAATGCAGATTGAACATAATATGTCATACTTCCTTTATTACATACAAAGTCTACTTCTAGTTGTTTTTTTACTTGTTTTCCTTCATTATTTTTTTCTACTTTTTCTACTACACCTACATTTACACTAAAACCTCTATATAACAATTCATTATATATTATGTTTTCCATTAGGTGTGTTTCCTCTACTTGTTTAAAATTTAATCTTACATTTCTTAAACCTAAATCTTCAAAATAATATTTATTATATGCACCAATATATTTCTTACCTTTAATATCATATTTAGGTGCTTTATTAAGAATAAATGCACTCTCTAGATATCGCAAATATTTTTCAATTGTAACTTGAGACAATTGTTTATTTTTTAAAGATTTGAAAGTATTAGATAAGCTATTATAACTTGCATAAGATCCCACTTGTGAAGAAACAACATCTATAAGTTCATCAAATTCAATTTTATTTTTAATCTTATATCTATCTTTTAAGTCTAACATATATATTTCATCAAAAATAGAATTTAAATAATCAGTTTTTAGTTCATCTGTTGTTAATGTACTAGTCATTGGTAATCCACCATAGGTAAAATAATCATTCCATGCTTTATTAATATTATTATAATCTCTATCTTTGTTTTCCATGTATTCACTAAAAGATAATGGATAAACATGTACTTCCATACCTCTACCTCTAAATACTGTTAATACATCTTTAGATAGAAATTGTGAATTACTTCCTGTTACATATATATCTGTATTTTCAATATGCATTAAACTGTTTATTACTTCATAAAAAGCAGATTTATTTTTACTATCATCTTTATCATAAATAAGTTGTACTTCATCTAATAAAAAATAATACATATCATCATCTACTATTTTACTTTTTAGATAATCG
>JAKSUF010000125.1 GCA_024409145.1 archaeon
CATTCAAATCAATATCATGAATTAAGACTTTTTCTTTATAATCTGCTTGAGCAACTATTTTCCCATAAGGATTTACAATAAGAGAATGACCATAAGTTCCATTTAATGTAGATCCAACACCAACTGTAAAGACTTGATTATCTGAAGCTCTTGAACGGAATAATAAATCCCAATGAGTAGATCCATTAACTAAATTAAAATTACCTGGGAAAATCAATATTTTTGCACCTTTAAGAGCCATAATACGAGATATCTCAATAAAACTAATATCATAACATATACCAATACCAATTTTAGCAAATTTTGTATCAACAATAGTTATTTGATTACCTGGAGATAAAAAATCAGATTCCTTATAAGAGAAAGGATGATTTAAATTATTATCATATAAGTGAAGCTTTCTATGAACTGCAATAACTTCACCATTATCATTAAATAAAACAGAAGTATTATAAATTTTTTCACTATCTTCAATTTTTTCAGGAATTGAACCTGCTAAGACATAAATTTTATATTTTTTAGCAGTTTTAGAAATAGAATCTAATGTTTCACTATCATCTAAGGATTCTGCAAAATCAGAATAATTATTAGAAGGACAAATAAACATTTCAGGAAGAATTGCTAAATCAGCACCTTTAAAACTAGATTCTTTAATCATTCGAATAGCTTTATTAATATTTATAGATTTAGATTTAAAACTTACTTTCATTTGACATAAGGCTAATTTTACTTTAGTCATAAAATCACATAAAATAACAATATTATATTAATAACTTTCTTCAACAATAGAACCTTCTTATATAAACTTTTCTTTGATTAAATTTTTCTTTAAAATTTAGGTATAGAGTTATATTTGAATTATCAATATAATAAACAATAGTTAGACAATGTATAAATATTTATTTATAATAATTCTTTCTTTTTAGCTTCGAATTCTTCTCTAGTTAATAAACCATCTTTATATAATTGAGCATACTTCATTAACTCATCAGCAGGACTTATAGTTTTAGAGTTAGATTCAGAATAATGTTTATTTTCAATATATTTTTCAAAATAACTAACTAAAAGATTATAATCAGTTTCCTGAACATATTTTAATTGAATAGCTCTCTCACCTGCTTTAGTATTAATCATGACACTATTACTAAGATGGAATTTTCCTCTTTTATCATAATCAATACTAGTAATATTATCATAATACACTTTACGATGACCCATATCACTTTTAATAAAAACAGATTCTTTAATAATCTCAATATAAGAATCATACATAATCACATAAGCAGTATTAACATCTCGTCTAGTATCATTAAAAAAGGTAGATTCTCTTAATTCTTCAATAGTACATTTGAACCAAGGATTATTAGTTAAATCAACCCCAAATTTTTGCTCTAAATTAACTAAATCTTGATTAATTATAGGAGAATCCTCATTTGGAACAGTTAAAGTATTTACTGAACCATAATTTAATTTAAAACCACAATTAGTACAAAAATTAGCATCATCATTAAGTTTTTCTCCACATTCAGTACAGAATTTAACCATATTTTTCACCTTAAAATAATTTGAAGGGATAAACGGTTATTATTTACCTCCAATTAGTTAATAGTTTATTTGAGGTTTATTTTAAGTTTTTCTTTTTATTTGGAGAAAGGAACATTATTATCTAGAAAAAGTATTATTTCCAGATAAACCAATATAGATAATATTTATTAATATATTATTTTTACTTAATGAATATAATTATTTATTTCATCTACAATAAATAGTGGATTTGTAGAAACCTATTATTTATTGTTTTTAGTAATAATCATTGAGAACATACTAAAGTTATAAACTTAAACAATTATTTTAAAAAATTGTATTAAAAAATTAATTTCATAAAAATGATTTATACAGAGATTAAATAAAAAAAATAAAATAAAAAATAAAAAATAAAAAAATAACTAAAAATTTAATTCTATTTACTTACTTCATAACACATTTTCTTTTAAACCAGAGTCAAGTAATAATTGTTTAGCTTCATCATCACTTAAATCATAGTGGTAGAAGTTATTATAAAACTCTTTAGATGCATCAATTAAGTTAATATCAGAGTATTTATCTGGATATATTACTTTAGCAGTCCAAGGAATTCCTACAATAGTATTTACTCCAGGAGGCATATCAAACCATTTAGATGGAGCACTTGGAGATAAATAAACTTGATGATTTTTAACTGCTTTAATAGATGTCCATGCTGGATCATTATAGACTTTATTATAGAAATTTTCATCAATAGTGATAATAACATCAGGGTTCCATTTTACAATTTGTTCAATTGAAACACTGAAATCTTTATCTTTTACACCAGGAACATTAGCAACATTTATACCACCAACTAAAGAAATTAATTGAGAATGTGGTGACTCAGGTCCTGCAGTATTTAATCCACTTTCATCACGAGCAAAGTAAACAGTTTTTTTCTCATTATTTGGAATTTGACTTGCAGTACTATTAGTCATATCTAAATATTTATCTTTAAAATCATTCAAAGCATTAGCTTTATCTTCAACTCCTAAGAGTTTACCTAAGAATTTAATAGATGCTCCCATTTTATTCATTTCAACACTATCAACAGTAGCTACAACAGGAATATTTGCAAAATTCTTTTGACGTTCTTCAACTACATCAATATCAGACAGATCATCAGAGATATCTTGGATAACAATATCTGGATGAACTGCTATGAATTCTTCATAACTTGCATCGTTTTTACCATTCCATGCACCTATAACAGGTAATGATTTATATTTATCAGGAATATATTTAAGTTCGTTTTCACCCCATTCAGAGTTAATAGCTGCTAATTTATCTGGAGCTATCATATAAATAAGATTAGTTACAGATGGTCTTGTTGATACTACATTTTGGATATGATTAGGAATAGTGACGGTCCTATTTGCCATATCAGTTATTGTAGTATTTCCATCAGTATTAAATTCACTTGAAGGACCTAAACAGAATATAGCTATTGCTGCAACAACAATAACACATAATACACCGATAATAATTTTCGTCTTTTTCTCCATATTATCACACTATAATTTAATAACCTAATAATAAATTTAATAACCTAATAATAAAAAAATAAAATTAAAATTTAACTCTCAACCATGACTAATTTACCCGTTTCAGGGTCTTTATACACTTTTCCAACTTCAGAAAATCCAGAGTCATCTAAACTAGAACTAGAAGAACTTTCATGAAATGCATCTCCTGAACTAATATCAGATGCAGAATTTTGTGCTTGAGATTGTTCTGTTTTTTCTAACATATCAGGACTAGCACTAAGAGCCATTAATGCAAAAATTAAAAAACCTAATGCTAAAACTAACATAGCATCTGACAAATTTGATATTCCAGACATAGGATCTTCATCTTCATCAGAAAACATTTTTCTTCTTTTTCTTAACATATAAATCTCTCCTTAAACATTCTAAATATAAAGTATTATTCTAAACAATGAATATGAAATAATATATTCTATTTTTATTATCAAATCAAGTTATTTTATAAAATTAAAAGTATATTCTACCTTTAATTATCAAATCAAGTTATTTTATAAAATTAAAAAAGAATATAAAATTATTTTATAAAACTATTAATTAGAATTAGATAATTTCTCTAAAATAGCTTCAGCAATAGTTTCAGTTGTGACTAAATCACTTTCATACCATTGTTTTCTATATTTACTAACAATAAAACCTAAACCTCCTATAATTAAACCTGTGACAGTTGTATCAAATGCAATTGTTAAAGCTTCAGCTAATGTGGTAATATCTCCACTTCCTAAAGCAGAAAGCCCAGGACCTAATGGAATTAAAGTTCCCATTAATCCTAAAATAGGACCTAATCTTACTAAAATATCTGTTTTAGTAGCTATTTTATGAAAAGTTGCTTCTTCCTCTTCAATTAATTTAGAAGCAAATGCTTTTCTTGCTTCAGGCCCTAAATTATAATTATTAACTATTCTAACAAGAATCTCTTTTTGCCTATCATAGAGTTTACTTGACTCTATTATATCTTTAATTTCATCATAATCAATTGCACTATTAAGATTTTGTAATAAAACTTCTAAATCTTTCGATTTTAACTTTTTTCTTGTAAATCCTTCATTTAAGAATCCTCCTAAGAATAAAATAGCTAAAATCAAAAATATTACAATAAGAATCATAACTGGTGCAAGTAAACTTTCAGAAACAATATGAATAAATAAACTTAAAATTTCTGTACCTTGAAGTATCATAATTAATTCCTCTCTAAATATTTATACTAAAATACTAACTACATAAAAAAATATGGATTTCAGATTAATTTCTGAAATCCATTATTTTTTTGTTTGATTACAATTTTAAATACCACATATTTCATTTCAACTTTATTTTTTTATAATAAAAATCATTTAAAAGAACACCTACTAGAACAATAAATCCTAAAAGTAGAATCATCATTATAATAATATCATCAGCTGTTAAAATCAAATAAGGACTGAACATAGAATAATCCAATGTTCTAACAGTGACAAAAGTTATAGATAAAATAATTAAAAAAATAAATTTTAAACAGAGATATTCTCCAACAAGTACTGAATATTCTCTTTTAGCATTCAATAAAATCTTAGAAAGAGTATAAAAAATAATTAAACTTGATAAAGAAGTGATTGCAAATTCTAGACTGCAAACAAAATTATTATTTTTTAATCCCATAATAGAGAATACAATGAATAATAATGAAATTAAAATCATTAAAATAAAAATAAATGTATTATTATAAAATTTCCTATCTTTAACAAACAATAAAATATCATTATTAAATACTTTAAATTTAATATAAAAATCATCCTTTGATTTTTTCCATGCCACAATATAAATTATAGCTAGGGTAAATGTTAAAAAACTCCCAAATGAATAAATATATGGTAGATAATCAATAACTAAATTAATAGAAAATGAAATGTGGTTAATAGTAATGGATAAACAGAATATTAATATTGAATAAACTATAGAGAATAGAAAAAAATTTTTCTTTTCTATATCTAATTGTCTACCTATCAAAGATAAAGAAACTGAAAATAGTAATATACATATAATAATATAGTCAAATACTAAATCCATCATATTAACACCTTAAACTTAAAAATTTTATATTAAATATAT
>JAKSUF010000126.1 GCA_024409145.1 archaeon
AAAAGAAAATAACAATAATATATTTACAAAAAATGGAAAATGTGATATAATTGTGAAAGATAACTATTGTTTGGAGTATTAAAACTCTACTGCATATTCGGAGGAAAAACGATATGGATAAAAAAATTAAATCAGGATTATTTAAAATAGCTAAAACAGTTGCTATCATTGCAACAGTATTGTTTGTTTTTGTACTTTTAGGATACTTTGCTATCCCTGGACTTGTTAAATTTAGACACATACTTGGTTATGGTATTATCTGCTTAGTATTATGGGTAATTGCAGCTTGGGATATTTTCTCAAAGCTTAAAGTTATGAAGGGCAAAAAGCTCTCTAGCTTACTTTCAGTTATCTCAATGTGTCTTGCAGGTTTCTACTTTATTATGTGGATTGTAAAATTAATTGCTCCACAGAAAGTAGCAAGTCATAACCCACTTGGTGGTGCAATATTCTTCCTTGCTGTTTCAATCATATGCCTTTTCTGGGATAAGATTGTTAAGTTCGTCAATGGTTTATTTGTAAACGATGATGAAGAAGCAGAAGACAAGACAAAGAAAAGTAAAGCAAAGAAAGACGATGACGATGACGATGATGACAAAGAAGATGAAAATGATCTCAAGCTTAAAAAGCTTCAGGCAAATCAGACAGCACTTTATAATGTATTAAAGCAGCTTACTGATGAATCACTTCCATTTGAAAATCAGTACATCGCAACAATGACTAAGAGTGAACTTGTTGAACTTATTACACAGGTTTCAGCTAAGGTTGTTGTAGAAATGTTAAAGAAAGAAGAAGAAGCTTCTAAATAATCCAAAAAGGAAAAAGAGACCATAAGGTCTCTTTTTTCGTTGAATTTTTTTCATGCTTTTTCTTATATATTTTTTCATGTTTTTTTCATATATTTTTTGCTTTTTTAAATTATATTTTTTTCAAATAATTTATTCAGTAAATTATATAAAATATATCTTTAAACATCTATAATTATTCATGAATAAATTCTCTATATTAGTATTGCAAGTATTATTTTTTTAGGTATAATCTAAAATAGGTAAGTATAAACATGAAAGGGATAATACATTATGAAAGAAGTTACACTTTATACAGATGGTGCTTGTAGTGGTAATCCAGGTCCTGGTGGTTATGGTGCAGTTCTTATTTATAAAGATACTGTTAAAGAACTATCAGAAGGATTTAAAGAAACTACTAACAATCGTATGGAATTACTTAGTGTTGTTGTAGGTCTTCGTTGTCTTAAAGAAAAATGTAAGGTAGATATCTACAGTGATAGCAAGTATGTAGTTGATGCAATCAATAAAGGATGGCTTAAATCATGGCAAGATAACAACTGGAGAAAGAGTGATAAAAAAGAAGTTAAGAATGTTGAATTATGGCAAGAACTTTTAGTAGAAATGGATAAACATGAAATAACATTCCACTGGGTTAAAGGTCATGATGGAAATGAATACAATGAGATATGTGATAAACTAGCTGTTAAAGCATATCAAAAATATTTATAGAATTATTTAATAAAAAATAATATTTTATGAATTATTTAATAAAAATAAAGTATAGAAATAAATTAGATAAAAATATAAAAATACAAAATATATAGGAGTAAGATTTATGAACAAAAAAGGTATAGCAGTTGATGGACCAGCAGGAGCAGGAAAAAGTACAATAGTAAAAATCATAGCTAAAGAATTAGGTATCAATTATGTTGATAGTGGATCACTTTATAGAACTATTGCATATTGTATGAAAACTAATGACATTGATGTTAGTGATGTATTAGAAATGCCAGAAGAAGAACTTAAAGTAATGCTTAATGCTATGGATATAAAGATGGAATTTAGTGATGGTACACAAACTAACTATCTAAATGGTGAAGCATTAGAAGATAATGTTTTAAGAACAGAAGATATTTCAATGATGGCAAGTAAAGTATCCCAAAATGGTGAAGTAAGAAATAAAGTAACAAATATATGCCAAGATTGTGCTAAAGTAAATGATGTAATTATGGAAGGTAGAGATATTACTACTGTAGTTATGCCTAATGCATTACTTAAAGTATATCTTGATGCTGATGTTACTGAAAGAGCTAAAAGAAGAATAGCTCAATTAAAAGAAAAAGGACAAAAAGCACCAAAGATGGAAGATATGATAGCAGATATTGAAAAGAGAGATAAACAAGATATGAATCGTGATATAGCACCACTTAAAAAAGCAGAAGATGCTATGGTACTTGATACTACAAGCTTAACAATAGATGAAGTAGTAAAGTTTGTTATATCAGAATACAAAAATAAAAAAAAAAATAAATAATATCAAATAGATAATAATAAATTAAAACAAATTAAAACAATGTTGGGTAAAAATTATGGAAGAAGAAAATAAATATAAAGATATTAAAGTAATTAGAAAAAGATATTTCCCTAATGAAGAAATAGATATATCAGGTGATGAAATATTATATCTTGATGAAAAGTTATTAGTAACTAAATGGTTACCTATTAAACCAAGAGATGATATGAGTATGGGGATATCATGGTATTTCTTAGATAAAGGATGGAAAGTAAGTAAGGTATATAATAATGGTGAATTTGTTCATTATTATTGTGATATATGTCGTTATGAAATAGAACCTAATAAGAAATATAAGATGATAGATTTACTTGCTGATGTAATAATAAAAGAAGATCTAACATATAAGGTTGTAGATATGGAAGAACTAGTAGATATGCTTGAAGATAAAACATTACCTCCAAGAGAATATATGCTTGCTATTAAAACATTAGCTAGTTTACTTAGAGAAATTAATGAAGGAAGATTTCCTTTTAAAGAATTAGATATGTATAAATAGACGATTGTTATTGCAAAATAACTAAATATAGTTTATACTTAAAATCTAAAAAAGCGGTAAACCCGGCCATTAACAGGGAACTAAAAAAGCGGTAAACCTGGCCACTAACAAGGAACTAAAAAAGCGGTAAACCCGACCATTAACAGGGAACTAAAAAAGAAGAGATTAGAGTAGTATTATTATTCTAATCTCTTATTTATTTTTATATTTCTTTTAATGATTTTGCAAGAAATATATCTGGTACATATAAATTTATGAAGAATATATAAAAAGTTAAAAATAAGCCAAAATATGAAGCGAGAGAAGGACCAAATAAGGTATTGAAACCTTATTTGATCCTTCTTTTTATATCCAATTGGAAATAGTATAATAAAATTTCAAAAAAATTCCAAAAAAGTATTGACTTTATTTCCAACTTTTGGTATAATTAACTTATAAAAAATAAAGATTGCTTTTCAAAATCCTTACCCTCTTTAATTAAATACATTAGAGAATAAAAAAAGATTATTTCAGCAGCTATATAGATAATCTTTTTTTATTGTCTTTTTTTATTATGATTAATATATAAGCATAAAAAATAAGGGAAAAAACTTTGTGAAATTACTGATAATTATTGAAAAATCCAGAAAAGCATGGTATAATGTTACTAGAACATGAATTATTTTAAATATTTTTCATAAAAAGGTAAAATCGTAAAAAAGGAGGCATGTATGAACTGCAATACTTTGATAAATGAATATATTGAAAGATTTGAAAAAAATGAACCTATTTATATTGATGATATTGTGGACTATATTATTAATTATAATAATAGCATTGCAAATGAAGATGCAATGGATAAAAATATCGACGAGAAAAAAATATATAACAATGTTAAAGTAATACTAAATCGTCTTATTAAAAATAATGTTATTAAATCAAATTATAAAGGAGTTTATTACATACCTATAAATAGTATATGGGGTGAACAACCTTTACCTATCAGAAAAATTGTTAGGGATAAATATTTAGTAAGTAAAGATGGTGATATTAAAGGTTATGTAACGGGAGCAAAACTTTTTAATGAGGTGGGTCTTACAACACAAAATCCAAATAAGGTTGATATTGCTACTAATGAAGCTAAAAATTTTAATAAGTATGAAAATAGTTACTTAAATACCATTATTAGAAAGCCTAAGATGACTATTAATAAAGATAATTATTTATACTTACAGTTGTTTGATCTTATTGAAAATAAAGACAATATAAATATTGAAGTAGATAATTATGATGAGATTATTTATGATTTGATTCAAAATAAGAACCTAGATTTTGAAAAAATATTAAGTTATGCTAGAGATTTAAAAACTAATAAGGTATTAAAAAAGATATTAGAAATAGCAAGATAAGAAAAAAAGAAATCGAGGGTAACAAATATGAACTTACATTTAGACAAAACAGAGTTTATTAATTTACTAGATGTAATTAATGAACGAGAAAAAATAGATAAAGATATTTTAGAAAAAGATTATTATGTATGTCTTGTTTTAGAGGAATTGTCAAAGAGACAAGATGAACTAAAAGCGTATTTTAAAGGAGGAACAGCGGTATATAAAATATTAGATGAAGCAAGACGCTTTTCTGAAGATATTGACTTAACAGTAAAGATGGTAGATACAGATAGTAATACTAGAAATAGAAAAAGATTAAAAGATTCAGTTTTCGGATATGAAATAGATGGACTTGTTTTAGACAAAGAAAAAAGCATAAATAAGAAGGGAAGCATAACAAGTTTTTATAAATATCAAAGCGCATATGACTATGATGATAAACCATTACAAAGAGCAGGTGAGGTACAAATAGAGGCAACATCTTTTACAGTAAGTGAGCCATTTAAAAAATATACTATTATGCCATTAATATTTAAGTTTGCTAATGAAAAAGAAAAAAATATTTTGAAAGATAAATATGATGTGCATGAATTTGATATAGAGATAATAACTTTGGAAAGAATGTTTATTGATAAGTTATTTGCAGCAGAATTTTATGTCATTAGAAATATGTATATTGATGCTGCAAAACATTTATATGACATTACAATATTATTTAATAGTAAAACAATACAAGATTTTTTGAAGAATGAAAAAGAAGTTGATAAATTGATACAGTATAAAAGAGAGGAAGAAAAAGCGCGTCTTGGCGGAATAGATGAAAATACTATGATAAGAGATTTTAATTATCTTAATCATGAACTTGGTGATGAATTAATAAAAGAGTTAAATAATATGCAAGATAAGTATGTGATTAAAGAAGAAT
>JAKSUF010000127.1 GCA_024409145.1 archaeon
GAAATACAGAAAAATAAGAATTATTATTAATTATAATTCTCGAATAATTTTCTTTTTATATTTTTTAAATATTAAAATACCTAAAACAAATACAACTATTGCAAATATAAATGTATAAAGGAATGAACTTAAAGGTGGAAGAGTTCCTTGAATAATAATTTGTCTCATTTGAGCAATACATTGATAAACAGGATTAAGTTCTAAGATTCTACGTATTCCAATTGGGACAATCTCTACAGGATAAAAGATTGCAGAACCATACATTAAAACCATAACAAAAACATCATAAAGATATTTAATATCAGTGAAATAACTAGCCCCAATAGCAAGAATTAAACCTGCACCAATAATAAGAATAGTTAAAATACCAATAGGAATTATAATTGCAACATCAATTAAACGGAATGGAGCTGAAGTAACAATCATAGCCATAACTAAAATAATTAATGTAATTAAATAGTTAATAAATTCCGAAGTAATACCACCAATAGCAAAAATATGCCTTGGAACATAAATCTTATTCAGAATAGATTTATTAGACTTTAAAGAGTTCATAGCAACTTTTGTTCCAGCTTTAAAGTAATCAAACATACAACGACCACAAATAAAGAAAACCGGATAATTAGGAATCGATTTATTAAACATGGTAGAAAATATCAGATTTAAAGCTATCATAGTAATTAAAGGATTTAAAAAACTCCAAAGAATACCTAAAACAGAGTCTTTATATTTAGAAGAAAAATTCCTCTTAACAATCTGTTTCAGTAAAAAATATTCACTACTCCCTTTTTTAAAGATATTTAAATTCATAATTTCACACAAAAAAATTTAAATTATTTTAACTTTTTTCAATACAGTAATCACAAGTATATTTTAACACAATTAAGCACACGTCTATTTAAGACATTAAATAAGCACAATTATACGATTATTTTAATTTCTGTTTTCTAATCTGCTTTCTACTTGCATTTTGAGCATCTTTAACGTATTTATCACAGATTTCATTAACTTCCCCATAATCTCTTAATTTTCCTTTATCAATCCAAATAGCCGTATCACAAATATCTCTAATTGCAGCTATTGAGTGAGATACAAGAAGTACAGTTGTTCCAGATTCCATTAATTCCATAATTTTCTTTCTACTTTTTCTTCTAAATTTAATATCTCCAACACCTAAAACTTCATCAAGAATTAAAATATCTGGATTTACTAATGTTGCAATTGAAAATCCTAATTTAGATTTCATACCTGCAGAATAATTTTTAACAGGCAAATTAATAAAATCACCAAGAGTAGAATATTCTACAATTTCATCATATTTTTCTTTTAAAAATTGTTCATCATAACCTAAAATAGCACCATTTAAGAAAATATTCTCTTTTCCAGAGTAATTTTTATCAAAACCAGCACCTAAAGCAAGTAATGGAGCAATATTACCATTAATAATTACTTCCCCTTCATCAGCATCATAAACTCGTGAAATAATTTTAAGTAGAGTACTTTTACCAGCACCATTATACCCAATAAGACCTACTTTTTCACCTTTATGTATTTTAACAGATATATCATCTAAAGCTTTAAAATATTTAACACTACTCTTATTTCTTTTAAGAGTTCGGATAACATATTCTTTAAGATTATCAATTTTATCATTAGTTACTTTAAAATTAATAGAAATATTTTTAAGTTCAATAGCTATACTTTCAGGTTCATTTTTCAAATATTCTTCTTGCTTTTTATTCCAAGCAATTAAACCATCATTAATTTTATCTTCAGGATTTTCTATAAGATCTTCTTCAAAATCTTCTTCAAGATTTCTCTCAAAATCATCTTTATCCTTAGGAGTAATATGAACAGATTTATTCTTTTCATTATCATCAATAACTTCATTATTATCCATTTTATTTCCCCAAATTTAATATAATATCATTATATTTTTTATATATATTAAAGTTATGTATAAAATAAGGATTAAATTTAATAAATAAGACAAATTAACTAATATCAATATAATCCACTTTACATACAGAGATATTTAAGATGAAAAAATGTTTTATATAAATTTCAATAGCACTATTTCCACATTCTTTAATGAATTATTTTTAAATAAAAAAAATACTGTAAAACATTAAGAAGACAAACAGATACCACCAAAAAATAAAACTTCTGAAGATTATAAACATAATCTCCTATTTTAGAGTATTAAACTTCTGAAGATTATAAACATAATCTTCTAATTTAGAGTATTAAACTTCTGAAGATTATAAACTTAATCTTCTAATTTAGAGTATTAAACTTCTGAAGATTATAAACTTAATCTTCTAATTTAGGATATTTTTTTCTAACTCTTTTTAAAAAGCCCAAATTCTCATATTGTTTTACTAAATATCTTAATTTAGCTATTTGAGAATATGCTATATCTAAACGATTTTCTAAAATAAAAGTGTTTTGATTCTTACGAATTCTAAGCTTATTAAACTCTTTATTTAAACGAGCTATTTCTACATTAGCTTCATTTAACTGTTTCGTTAAATTATTAATAACATCATTTAAATGATCATTATCTCTTTTTTCTGTTTTTAAATAAGTTCTTAAAACATCAATCCTATGTTCAAGTTTATATGTTTCAAGAGTTAATTCTTCAATATTATAATGTTTAAGTTCTAAATCTAGAGATTCAAACTCAGTAATAGCTATTGACAATTTTTCCCTTTCAATAGCAAAACGTTGAATTCTATCTTCATAAGATTCACAACGTTCTTTAAGAACACGATTTTCTTTTCTATAACTAGACAATTTTTCTTTTAATTCTTCAATCTCTTCATCTTTTTTATTATTAATCATTAAATCACATTTAGTTTAATAAAATAAATAGTTAAGTTTAAAAAAAGTAAAAAAATAATAATTTAAATAATTAAATTATATAAAAATCTAAAGAATTTCGTTTTGAATAAAATCTAAAATAGTTTCACGAGATTCTTCATCATCCATCGCAAATTTAAGACTAGTTTTTAACCAATCTATACGATTTCCAATATCATAAGACTCTCCAACAAATATTTTTCCATAAATAGCATCTAATTTAGCTAATGCATCAGTTAATTGGATTTCTCCACCATAACCAGGTTTTACATTTTCAATATGGTCAAATATATCAGGAGTTAAGAAATATCTCCCCATAATAGCTAAGTTACTTGGTGCAACAGAAAGAGGTGGTTTTTCAACTAATTTATTAATATTAATTACACCATCTTCTACTTCATCCCCACCAACAATACCATATCTTTCAATTTTATCTTCAGGAACTTCTTCAACAGCAATTGCAGATTTACCATATTTTTTATAAACTTCAATTAACTGTTTAGTACATGGAGTACTACCTTTTGTAATAGTATCTCCTAACATTACAACAAAAGGTTCATCACCAACATGCTTTTTAGCACAATAAATCGCATCCCCAAGACCTTTTTGCTTCTTTTGACGGATAAAATGAATATCTGCTAAATTAGATATACTTTCAACTTCTTTAAGAAAATCTTCCTTCCCTTTAGTTTTTAAATGATGTTCTAATTCAAATGATCTATCAAAATGATCTTCAATAGGACGTTTACCTTTACCAGTAATGATTAAAATATCATCTACACCAGATTCAACAGCTTCTTCAACTACATATTGAATAGTTGGTTTATCATAAACAGGTAACATTTCCTTAGGTTGAGCTTTAGTTGCAGGTAAAAAACGAGTTCCTAAACCTGCAGCCGGAATTACAGCTTTCATATTTACACCTCATATATTTAAAACTTAAAATAATTATTAATATTTATTAATTTATCAATATATAAAGATAATTATAAAATACATACTATTTTTATAAATTAAACTATTATATAAAAAGATACTAATAATTTACTTAAATAAATAAGAAATATCAAAATAAGAACTAAGAATAAAAAATATAGAAAAATAAATCTAAAAAACTAAAATAAATTTTAAAAAAAGTAATTTCATAAAATGGTGCAGGGGACGGGAATCGAACCCGCGAAGGGACTAACCCACTAGGCCCTCAACCTAGCGCCTTTGACCGCTCGACCACCCCTGCATATAAAATAAGCAACGAGTATAACAATACACTATTATATACTATATACTAACTAGTATTTAAACTTTACCATTAATATAATGAGAACTAATAGAAATAATAGAAAAAATAGAAATTTTAAAAAATATAATTAACAAAATTCTCTTAACAACAATCATAAATTTTTTTCATATTTTTTAATTATCTCCCTATAATTTCCTATTTGTAATTCAAGACTTGTAATAGTAGATTTATTAGATTTATTCATTTGTTTTTTAGATTCAATCAATTCATTAATAGTATCTTCCTGTTTTTCAATAATACTATCTTTTTGTGATAAAAGATTTTCATAAGTTTTACTTATTTTCTTTAATTGTAATTCTAAATTATCACTATTAATTTTAATTTGTTCTTTATAATCATCAATTAAAGAACGAAGATAATTAACTTGATCTTGTTTATCTTCAATAATTTCCACCTTTTCATTAATCTTTTTTTCTAATTCATCAAGTTCCTTTAATCTAGACTTTTCATAATTTACTTGATTTTTTAAGTTTAAATCTAATTTTTCTTTTTCAAATTTATATTTAAGAAGTGCAGAATTTAATTTATTAATTTTTTCATCTTTTTTATTAGATTCTTTTGTGAGTTCATCTAATTCAACATCTTTTAAATCTAAGCTACTTTTCAAATTATTAATTTCTTTATCTTTAAGAGACATTTCATATTCAAGTTCTTGAATATTTTCATCTTTTATCTCTAAATCTTCTTTTAAGTTATTTATTTTTTTAATAAGTTTAGAATTATTTTTAGGTTTATTCTTTTTATAATTACCTTTTACATTATTCTTGTTATTCTTATCATTATTCTTATTTTTAGAAGATTGATTATTCCCTGCCATCAAATAAACTCCAATTAGTAAATTAGTATATAAAAACCATAATCTTAAGACTTAACCATATATCTTAATTTATTATCTTAAATATTTTTAGAAAAAGAAAAATAGATAATTAAATAAATCAAAACAAAAACATGAAAAATAAAAAAAGAAAAATAAA
>JAKSUF010000128.1 GCA_024409145.1 archaeon
AGAAGTTAAAAATTTTCAATGTGGATGTAATTAAAAAGGAGGAATTATAATGAATGAAGAGAATAAAAGTAATAAAATTTATAATCTTATTATCACAAGAGGAATAGATAATGAGAATGAATACAGACAATTTAGTGAGAAATTATATTCTAAACCAAATTTTTTATGGACTGAATCAATGGCAAGGGATTATACTGCATTTGGAGAGAGTTTTTTTAGTAAAGTTGATGTTGTAGTTATATTATCTGGATTATATAATCAAAATAAAGAGAGTATTGATGATTTAGTTAATATTTGTGAAAAATTCGATTTACCAATTCTTCTTGTTCGTCCTTATGGTCTTGAAGAGGTTCCAGAAAATATTGAGAGTAAAGCAAAATCTATTGTTGGATGGAATGCAAATTGTATAATTGATTCTATAAAAGCAATTGTTGATGGAGATTATGATGAATATTGTGATTTATAATCACATCATAACTTTTAATAATAGACAATTAACTGATTTTAAAAATAGTTAGAGAGCTATTAAATTGATTTTAAAAATAAAAATAACTAAAATAGCTAAAATAGCTATACAAAACTAAATCTAAAAAATAAAAAAATAGCTACAAAAAAATAGCTATTAATAAATAGCTAAACTACAAAACCAATATTAAAATAGCTATTATAAAATAGCTATTAAACTGATTTTAATTAAGATTCTAATTTAACTTTGGAAATACCATCTACTTTTTTAATTTTATATACATTATTTGTAGAAGATTCAAAGGAGTCTTCATGACTTACAATAATCATTTGAGGGATTACAGCCATTTCATTAAGAATTTTACCTAATTCATCTCTTCTATAACTATCTAAATGTATTGTTGGTTCATCAAGTAGGATGGTTTCTATTCCACCTTGAGACATAGCTTGGGTGATACCTAATCTAAGTGCAAGGGCAATAGCTATTTTTTCTCCACCACTGACCATATCTAATTCTGCTTTACCTTCAGGACCATATAATGAAATTTCATAATTTTCATCTAAGGTTAAATCAGAATAATTAAAGTTGAATTGTTCAAAGAATTCTTTAGTATATCTTTGGATACTTGGTCTTGAAGCTTTTCTTAAGACTTTTTGAATTCCATCTTTACTGAATAATACTCTAATTTCATTAAGTAAAGATATAAATTCTTTAGTATTATCTAATTCTTCTTTATAAATTTTATTCTTTTTAACAGATTCTTCTAAGGATTGAATAATAGGAATAATTTCTTTAGATCTACCAGAGATTTCTGCAAATTCTTTAGTAAACTTAGAAAGCCTATTAGAATTACTTTCTTCTAAGAGTTTTATTTTCTCATAATTTTCCTCATCATATTTAGATTCTTTAAGACTATTTTTGATTTTCTCAATATCATTTAATTTAAGCTTAATCTCTTCTTTTTTCTCATTTAACTGAGAATTAAATTTAGGTTTTTGACGGATTAAAGCAGTTAATTGATTGAATCTTAAATCTTTTTGTTTAAGTTCATCTATTTTAGATTTTAAAGTATCTTTAGGAATATCCTCTGTAAGATAAGAATCATTATCAATAGCTACTTTTACTTTTTCAAGTTCAGCAGATATTTTACCTTCAATAATGTATAATCCTTCTTTAGCTTCATAATCCTTTGCAAGAGATTTTAAAACACCTAAAGATTGAACATAAGTAGTATAACTATCTTTTAATTCTTCATGATTCTTTTCAGCATCTTTAATCAATGCATCAAATTCTTTTATTTTATCCTTTACAGAACCTAAGGATTCTATTTTTTCAGAAATTTCTTTTATATTCTCTTTAACTTCATTGATTTTTTGATATAAATCTTTATTTTCATAAATTTCCTTTTCAAAGTCTTCAATGATTTTAATTTGAGATGATAAAACTTTATTAAGTTCATTTATCTTAGGAATTTCTTTTCTAATCTTATCAATTCTAATTTCACTATCTAAAATAGTTTCTTGATAACTAGTAATTAACTCATCTTTTTTATCTTCACTAATATTAGATTGACAAATAGGACATTTATCATCAGCTTTATTTAACTCAGATAATGGTTTTCTAGAAGATTTAACTGTACTTTCTAATGTAGAAATTTCAATTTTATAATTTTTAATTGACTCTTCCTTAGAAGATAAATCTTCTTTAAGTTTATTTTTAAGAAGCTCGATAGTTTTAATCAATTTATCAAAGTTAAAATCATCATCCATTTCTTTAATCTCATCTTCATCAATGAAAGAACCTAAAACATCTTTAGATTTATTCTTAAACACTTCTAAATCCTTATTTAAGTTTTCTAATTTAGTTTCTTCTTTCTTCTTATCATCAATATATTGATTTAAAAGTTTAGAATCAGCAGCTAATTTTGATTTATCCTCATTTAATGATTTAATTTTAGATTCTAAAGAAACATAATCATCATTAGCAGATTTCTTCTCATCAACAACATTTTTATGGAACTCAATTAATTTAATTAAATCTTCTTGTTTTATTTTTTCCTTTTTAAGTTGCTCAATATTGTTAATAGCTTCTTCAAAATCAAGATAAATTGGCAATTTCTTAGAATACTTCTCTAATCTATCTTTTTCCACTTCTAATTTATTAATCTCATCAACTTGATCTTGAAGTTCATCTTTAGACTTTTTAATATTAGCATATAATTTTTCCTCAGATTCTAATCTTAATTTAAGCTCTTCAAAGATTCTTTTTTCTTCTTCAAGTTTAATTCTATTTTCAGAAATAGATTCTTTAATTTTTTCTAAAGATTCAATTTGATTAGATAATTCACTTGTTCTTTCAGATAAGTGAATTAATTCTTGTTGCTTGATTTTTAAATCAACAGACAAATTACTGCTTGATGAGATTAAACCTTTTAATTCAGCAGCTTTATTATCATAAATATTAATTATAGGACTTATATCCTTCCAAGATTTTTCAAGTTCTTCAAGTTTTAAAAGCTTACCAATTAAACGTTTACGTTCAGCAGGAGTTTTACCAACAAGGTCTGCAATTTCCCCTTGTCTTACATAAATAGCATTTAAGAATAAATCTGCATCCATTTGTAAGATATTTTTAATCTCTTTATTAACTTGAGCATCACCAGTACAAATATTTAAAAAATCAAAAGACTGAGTATCTCTTTTAAAAAGTTTAGCTACTGACTTTGATTTATGTTTTTCACGAATGACTTTATATTCAACACCATTGTTTAAAAAGGTTAATTCAACAGACATGACAATGCCTTCTATACCTTTATTGGAACGTACTAATGAGGAAATTCCTTTACCTGTGGTTTTCTTATACAAAGCAAAGCTAATAGCTTCAAAGATAGATGATTTTCCAGCCCCATTTTCACCTATAATCATGGTGATTCCATCAGTAAAATCAATTGTAGTATCTTTATGAGATTTGAAATTTTTTAATTTTAATTGTTTAAAAATCATCTAATTACCCCTAAAATAAATTAAATTATGTTTAAAAATCATCTAATTACCTCTCCATGAATAATGTAGTTTGATTTTTATCAAGTTTTTCTCTAATTACACTCTCACTATCAAGAGCTTCACGATTTTTATCTTCAAAATCTTCTGAAGACTTAAACTTTTTATTATTAGATTCAAGCTTTTCCTGAATAATTGGATTTGTTTTATTAATTATTTTATTAAATTCTTTAGATTCATCAGATTCATCTAAATCATTATTTAATTCATTAGAACTTAAATCATTATTTGAATTATTATTTAAATCATCATTAGATCCTGTTTCATCATTATTAACATTAAAATCATCTAATTTTTTGATATTTGAATCTATTTCATTTAATCTATCAGATGCAAAATGTTTATTATAAAAATTTTCACAAACTAAACTAGCTTCCTCAGAACCATCATGAGAAAGAGAATTTAATAATTCAACAGCGAAATCAGTAATTTTAGAATTATTATATTTCTTATTAAGAGCCTCAGCTAATAATTGTCTAGAACCTAAATTAGAATCTCCAGTAAGGATTTCATCATTAGATTTATTAGGTTTAAATTTAGGTCTTAATACTAAACAATAATCATTTAAAGCTTCACGTATTATTTCATTAACCTCAGATGCTGAAAAATCACCATTTTCAACAACAATCTCAACAACAGGAGGTTTTTCCAAATCTTTTATCTTATTTTTAATTAATGAAAGCTTTTTGTCTAAATCATCATAATTAATAGTTGTTTTTATAAATTTTCTTGGAAGATCAACAGTTACACGTTTAACTAAAGGTTCACCATCAGTAAGTTCTACAATAGCAAAACCCTTACCTTTTTTATTATAATCTAATACTTCATCAGATTTAGAAATTTCACTAGAACCTGGATAAACAAGTCTTCCTTTACCATATGCATCATTAATATAATTATGAATATGACCCATAGCATAATAATCAAAATTATTTGGTAAGTCTCCAATTTCTAATTCTGGATTAAAAGGAAGATATTTATCAATTCCTTGATGAGCAACTAATATAGAAGTAACATATTTATTAGCTTCTTCCTCAAATAATTTGTATGCTTCCATCAAAACAGATTTATTAGATTTAGTTACATAAGGCATACCACAAATCAAAACACCATTATAAGAATCCATTGGATGATTTGGACTTAATAAGATTAATCCTAAATCTCTAAATAATACTTGTGGTGGAATAACTCCTTTTTTACGTACAGAATCATGATTTCCAGCTATTGCATAAACTGGAATATTAGCTTCTTTTAATCTAAAAAATGATTTCTGAAAACGTAAAAGAGCATTAGGACTTGGTTGTGATTTGTCGAATAAATCTCCACTGTGAATAACAAAATCACATTTTTCTTCAATAATTTTATCTACACACTTGTCAAAAACATCATAAAAGTCTTGTTCTCTCTCTAACAAACCATATTGTCTATAACCTAAATGACTATCAGCTAAATGAGCAAATTTCATTCTTTACCTCCAATATCTCAATAAAACTAAAATTACTTAAACAATAATTTAAATCTAAAAATACAAGATTTAAAAGCTTAAATTATTAAATAATAATAT
>JAKSUF010000129.1 GCA_024409145.1 archaeon
TTATAAATAAATTATTAATAACTTAATAGAATTATTAGTTTTTAATCAATTAATAAATTATTAATAAATTAATATAAATAAACTAATAAATATTGATAATTAATAAAATCTTTAATACACTCAATTACTTGTAGTTAAAAAGAGTTTTTTGATTTGAATCAGAGTTTAAATTTGATTTGTCTAATTTTAATCTTTTAGCTATTTTTACTAGTTTTCTTTGACTATTTAGAGCTTCTTCAAACTTATTTTTTTGATTTAAAATATTGATTTCTTCTTTTAAACTTTCAATATCTATTTTATTATCTTCAGTTTCATCATTATTTTCATCTTTAGTTTTATCTTCATTATCATTTGACTGATTATTTTTCTCATTATTGTTTTCAGTTTCTTCTTTATTTTCAGGATAAACTAATTTATGAATACTTTCTATTACATCTTCTGTATTTATGTTTGAAGAGTTAATGAATTCTTTAGGATTTTTAAAATGTAATCCTAAATATTGGTAGGCGGTTTTTTTAACATCTATTATGAATTCTTTTAATTCATTATCTATTGACTTATAATTATCTTCTTGGCCTTTCTCATTGTTTTTGTTTTCATTAGACTTAATGAATTCATTTAAAACAAGAATAGTCTCCAAGCTATCTAGGATTAATCCACCGCTTAAATATATTTTAATATCTGATTCTTGTGTTAATTTATTTGATTTTGTTTTAAGAAGATCTTCAAGAATTTTAAACATTTTAAGAATTTCTGTGTATTCTTGAATATTTAATAATTTGTTTAATTTTAGTTTATATTCATTTGCTTTATCTACAAAATTATCTGTATAATATATATTTGTTAATAAATCTGTTTTTATTTGAATAATTTCTTTTTCTAATTTTGTATCTAAGTAATCATCACAGAGTGTTAAAGCTTTTTCATACTTTTTTTGTCTTTCTAATTTTCTAACTTTTTTAATAGTTGTGTTTTTAGACATTTGTTTTTTTGACATATGATCACTTTAAGTTTTTTTTAACAGATTTTTAATATAATTGTATTATAATAATTTTTGTTTATTTATAAATAAAATATATTGTATTTTTCTTTTTTATAAAACTCTATTTTATGTTTTTTAAAGTTATTTTTTTAATTTAAATCTTTTTATAAATTAAAAAAATTTATATAAAAAAGATTAAAAGAATTTTAATAGCTAATTTAGCTATTTAAAATATCTTCCATATGTTTTATACGTTTTTGAACTAATTCCTCAGTTCCAACATCTCTTCTATGGTATACATTTCCTTTAATGCATCCACAAGCTTCTTCTGCAATTTTTTCAGCTTCAGAGATAGTTTTTCCTTGTGCTACAATACCTAAAGCTCTAGATCCTGAGAGGGTTATTCCTTCTTCTTCAGCACTTACTGCTGCATAGAATACTTTAGCTCCAATATCTTCGATACATTCTTCATCTACTTCTATGATTTCTCCTGCATGTGGAGTATCTGGGTATCCGTCTGGTACAATATATTTACATACAGATGCTTTATCTTCAAATTCCACTTTATCAAGAGTTCCATTAACAATTGCTTTGCAAACATCAATCATTGGGGTTTTAAGAAGTGGTAAAACATTCATAGCTTCAGGGTCTCCGAATCTTGCATTATATTCAATTAATTTAGGACCTTCTTTAGAAAGCATAAATTGTCCATAAAGAATTCCTTTGTAAGGAGTAGTTTCTTTAGCTATTGCTTTTAAGGTTTCTTTCATAATTGCTACAGCAGCATTATAATCTTCTTGTGTCATGAATGGTAATAATCCATCAGTGTTTGAGTAAGAACCCATTCCTCCAGTAATGAGACCTTGATCTCCTTCAAATGCATGAGGATGGTCTTGTGCAGTAGGCATAGGTGCTAAATGTTCTCCATCACAGAAAGCTTGTATTGTGAATTCTTCCCCTACAACTTTTTCTTCAATAATTACTTGTGTAAAACCACCCATTGCATTATCCATTACTTCTTTAGCATATTCTTTTGCATCTTGGTTATCTTTAAGGTGTTCTCCTACGATTTTAACTCCTTTACCTCCAGTTAATCCAACTGGTTTTACAACAACATCTTTTTCATAATTATCAAGGAATTCACTGATATCTTCATAGTTATCAAATACTTTGTAAGTTAAAGATCCATCAATATTATAATCTGCGAATAAGTTTCTCATAAATGATTTATCAGTTTCAATTCTTGCAGACTCTTTTGTTGGACCAACACAAGGAACTCCAACTTCTTCAAGAGCATTTACAATTCCTTTTCCTAATGGGGATTCTGGACCAATAACTGCTAGCTCAATTTCTTTTTCTTTAGCATATTCAGCTACTGCTTCTATGTCTCCTTCATCTCCTTTTTTATATTCAACAGCTAATTTAGCTATTCCTGGGTTGTTTTTACTCATATAAGCATATAATTCAACATCCTTTGCTAATGCATCGCAAATAGCATGTTCTCTTGCACCAGTACCGACAACTAAGACTTTCATCTTTAATCTCCAATTTAGTATTAAGTTTTTATAAATATGATTATTTTATAAATTTGATTAAATATTTTATTAATCTTTAATTAATCTTTAATCAATTTTATAAATTTATATTTATCTTTTAATATATATTATTCTATTAAAGTTTTATTTCATTAGATTTTAATATGTAAAATCTTTGTAAGAATATCCTATTTTATTAAATTGAATGTTTAAGATAGATATTTTAGATACATGATTGTAAAAATCTAGATTTTATAAATTTTATACTTTATTATTCACTTAAAACTAGAGGAGATAAATAATGAAAGGTGGAGAAGCTATTATAAAAGCTTTAAAAAATAATGGTGTTGACACTATATTTGGATATCCTGGGGGTCAAGTAATTCCATTTTATGATATGTTATATGATGCTGATTTAAATCATATTCTTGTAAGACATGAGCAATGTGCAGCTCATGCTGCGGAAGGTTATGCAAGAGCTTCTGGTAAAGTGGGAGTATGTCTTGCTACCTCTGGTCCAGGTGCTACTAACTTAGTTACAGGTATAGCTAATGCATATATGGATTCTTCTCCGATAATTGCGATTACTGGACAAGTTCCAAGTCATTTAATTGGAAATGATGCATTCCAAGAAGCAGATATTGTAGGTATAACTATGCCTATTACTAAGCATGCATACCAAATAAAAGATCAAGATATAATTCCAAGTATTATAAATGCAAGTTTTGATATTGCATCAAGTGGTCGTCCAGGGCCTGTTTTAATTGATGTCCCTAAAGAAATTCAAGAAGCAGAATTAAATGATTTTATTGAGGATGCAGTTTCCACTCCAGGTTATAAACCTACTGTTAAAGGAAATATTAAACAAATTAAAAAAGTAGCTGAAATGATTAAAGAATCAAATAAACCAATTATTTTAGCTGGTGGTGGTGTAATAATTTCTAATGCTGAGGAAGAATTAAAAACTCTTGCAAAATTAATTAATGCACCCGTCTGCACTTCTCTTATGGGTAAAGGTGCCATTAATGAATCTGATGACTTAGCTATTGGAATGTTAGGTATGCATGGTAGAGAAGTAGCTAATCAATCTGTTAATAAATGTGATTTATTAATAGTTGTTGGTTGTAGATTCTCTGATAGAACTACTGGTAAATTAGAAGAATTTATTCCTAATTCTAAAGTTATTCATATTGATATTGATCCTGCTGAAATTGGTAAGAATATTGAAGTAGATATTCCTGTAGTGGGAGATGCAAAAATAATATTGTCTTCACTTAATAAAGAATTAACAGGTAATAATCCATCTAATAGTTGGTTAAAAAGTATTATGGAATTTAAGAAAACAGCTATTCCTAGAGTTAGTTATGAAGATATTCCATTAAAACCTCAACAAGTTATAAAAGAAATTGGTCAAGCTATTACTGATGATACTATTGTAACTACTGATGTAGGTCTCCATCAAATGTGGGCTGCTCATTTCCTTGATATTGCTAAACCACGTAAATTTATATCTTCTGGAGGACTTGGAACTATGGGGTTCGGTTTCCCTGCGGCTATTGGTGCTAAAGTAGCTTGTCCTGAAAATCCAGTTGTTTCTATTGTTGGTGATGGTGGATTCTTAATGGTTTGTCAGGAACTTGCTACTATTAAAGAACATGATATTCCAATTATAGTAACTATTTTAAATAATCGTAAACTTGGTATGGTATATCAATGGCAGAATTTATTGTATAATAAAAGGTTATCTGAAACTGATTTAGGTAATTCTCCAGACTTTGTAAAACTTGCAGAAAGTTTTGGAATTAATGGGGTTGCTATTCAAAAACCAGGTGATACTCAAAAAGCAATTTCTAAGGCAATAAAAGATAATGAATCTGTAGTTTTAGATATTACTATTAAGAAAGATGAGTTTATACCTATGTTCCCTCCGGGTGCTGGAATTGAAGAAATTCTTGGGGAATATAAATATGAATCTGATGTGGATAATGAATAAGGTGATAATATGGAACATGTAATTAGTACATTAGTAGATAATAAACCTGGTGTTCTCCAGAAAGTAGCTAGTCTTTTTACAAGAAGGGGATTTAATATTGATAGTATAACTGTTGGTGAAAGTGAAGTTCCTAATCTTGCAAGGATGGTTTTTGTTGTTAAGGGTGATGAAAAAGTCTTAGAACAAGTAACTAAACAGTTAAATAAACTTGTTGATGTGGTTAAAGTTAAAGATCTTGACCCTAATAATTCTGTAAAAAGAGAACTTTGCTTAATTAAAGTATCAACTACTGAAGAAAAATCTCGTTCTGAGATTATGCAATATGTAAATATATTTAGAGGTAAAATTATTGATGTTGCAGAAGGTAATATTACTATTGAAATCACTGGAGATTCTAGTAAGATTGATGCTTTGATTAAACTTCTCAGTCCTTTTGGTATTGAAAAAATAGCTAGAACTGGCTCTACTGCAGTTTCAAGAGGATAATTAATTTTTTTTAATTATCTATTTTTTTATTTTATTTTTTTTTAGATTAATTTT
>JAKSUF010000013.1 GCA_024409145.1 archaeon
GTATTTCAATCAAGTCAAATATTCTATCGCTATTATTTATTTTAAATCTAAAAGTATTTAAATATATAGTTTTTTATAAATAAAATTAAAAAAATAAGTTTAAAAATAAGAGATAAACTCTAAAAATTTAAACTAATTGAATAATTTTAATAAAAATCAAAACTTAAATTTGAGGTTTCATAGTTACACTTACTGAACCTGTACCAAGAGGTATTGGTTGTCCAATAATAATGTTCTCTATAATACCAGTCAAATTATCAGTTTCTCCTCTTATACTTGCATGAAGTAAATGTTTACCAGTTTCTTCGAATGCAGCACGAGCAAGAACACTTGATTTTTCACCACTAATACCATGTCTACCAATGGATTTTACTTCACCTTCAGCAGTCATCATATCTGCCACTAACATAATATGCCTAATATCTACAGATAACCCTTGTTCACTAAGGGTTCTGTTAAGTTCATATACAATAGCATTACGTGCTGCTTCAATTCCTAAAACAACTTCAATTTCATGAATATCGTTAGTAGTAGTTCTTACTTTATCAATACCTTCTTCTCCAAAGAGAGCCTTAAGGTTGGATCCTTCTGTGTGAATTACCCATTCAGTTTCATCTTTACGAATAACCACTTTACCAATATCTTTAGCACCACTTATTCTTAAAGTACGTACTTTATCAGCAAGAAGTCTAAGTTCCCTAAGAGATTCTTTTTGAGGTTCAAAAGTTAAGACATTATCTTGTATTGATACTTTCTTAAATGCTTTTTCAACCTTATCAATTATTTCAGAAAATTTAAGTCTTTTATCATCAATTTTCTGCATATCAAGGGTTGCTTGGAATTGCATATTACCAAAATCAATAAAGTAATCAGATAATACATCCTCAATAGTATTCTTACCAATTTTATTAGCTAAAGTTCTAACGAATTCTTCATCATTTTTGAATTCTTCTTCAAAGTAGACATCCATAGTAGGAGTAGCAATTTTCTTTCTTGCATCTACAATCTCAATAAGTCTTGGAAGACCAAGGGTAACGTTCAATTCGTTTACCCCTGCAAAGTGAAAAGTACGCATAGTCATCTGAGTACCCGGTTCACCAACAGATTGAGCTGCAACAGTTCCAACAGCCTCCCCAGCTTCAATACGAGCACGTTCATAGGCTTCTTGGACCTTAATAACCAATTTATTTAATTCATCATCACTAATACCTCTTCTGATATAAGCATTAGCTAAATCTTCAACATAACTTTCAGGAAACTCAAGTCCATTCCTTTCAAGAGCTTCTTCTACTTTTAAAATTGCATCTTCCATTATCTCAGAATTTACCATAAAATCGTCTCCTTAGTTATTTTGACTCCATTTTAATCTCATCAATAAGTTTATCTAAGTCTGCTACTTTACCAAAATCAGATTTAGCAGGATCGAGCCCATCTTCACCAAATAATCTTTGGATAACTTGACCATTGTTATTAGTAACTAATCCACTAGGTTTAACTTGTAAATCTTCAAGTGCATTTACTAATCTTCTCTGCATGTAACCAGATTGTGCTGTACGAATCGCTGTATCTACAAGACCTTCTCTTCCCCCCATAGCGTGGAAGAAAAATTCAATTGGATCAAGTCCAGATTTATAACTTGAATGTACAAATCCTTTAGCTCTTGCCCCTAATTCATGTTTTCTAAAGTGAGGTAACGGTCTACTTAAGTATCCTCTTTCAATACGTCCACCCCTAACTGCTTGCTGACCTACACAAGCAGTAATCTGAGCTAAGTTCAACATAGATGCCCTTGCACCAGTACGAGCCATAACTACAGAGTGGTTATTATGCATAGTAAAGTATTCTTCAGCAATAACACCAGATTTATCCCTAGCTTCCCCAAGTACTTGCATAATTTTCATTTCTAAAGTTTCTTCTAAACCTCTACCAGGTAAAGCTTCAAGAGTACCTTCTTCATAAGCATCAATAAGTTGGTCTACTTTCTCTTCAGCATTAACTAAATGTTCTTCAATTCTTTCCATAGCTTCTTCAGGAATCTCTTCATCATTGGTACTAGTAGTAATACCTGTTTTCATAATTCCACAAATAGCTAAGTCAGTAGAACGGTCAAGGAAATCTTTAGCAGCTGCAGGACCATACTCTTTAACAATCTTATCTAAAATCTTACCAGAGAATGAACCATAAGCTTTCTCATCAATACCACCATAGATAAGTTCACCATTTCTGATTACAACATAACCATCGAACTCACATTGTTCTTTTTTGCACTCTTCACATTTATAACAAACTTCAGCTTTATAATTCATATTTAAATCATAAGGTAAAAGTAAACTGAATAATTCTTTACCAGTCCAATTTCTACCTTTACGAGCTAAATACATATTATTTTTAGAAGTAGTTTCAACACCACTTTCATCGATTTTAACATATTTACCTTCATCATTTTGTTTCCAAGGTAAGTTAAGTAAATGAGATTTACGGATAACTTGGAAAGCAGCATCTTCAGTAAATTCAGAACCTTGACGAGTTAAAAGGTAAGCTCCACTAATGTGGTCGTGAATAGCTCCAATAATTGGTCCACCAAACCTTGGAGATAAAATATGTTCTTGAACTCTCATTAAAGATTTAGCTTCAGCACGAGACTCATCAGTTTGGAAAACGTGCATGTTCATTTCGTCCCCATCGAAATCCGCATTGTATGGAGGACATACACAAAGGTTAAGTCTGAAAGTTTTATAAGGCAATACTCTTACTTCATGAGCCATCATACTCATTCTGTGAAGAGAAGGTTGACGATTAAATAATACAACATCCCCATCATTAAGATGTCTCATTACAATATCACCATATTTTAAGTTTTCAGATACAACTTCTTTATTAGAATCTAAAACACGAACTTTACTGTATTTATTTCCTCTGTCCTTTTTAACATAGTTTGCACCAGGATGTTGATTAGGACCTCTTTCAACCATTTCTCTTAAACTGTCAATATTCCATTCATTTACATAAGTAGGTACAGTTACCTCTTTTGCAATCATTTCAGGAACACCAACTTCATTAATACTAATGTTAGGATCTGGACTAATTACAGTACGAGCAGAGAAGTTTACACGTTTACCAGATAAATTACTTCTGAATCTTCCTTCTTTTCCTTTTAATCTTTGAGCAAGAGTTTTTAATGGTCTTCCAGACCTATGTCTTGCAGGAGGAACACCAGATGCTTCATTATCAAAGTATGTAGTTACATGGTATTGGAGTAATTCCCAAAGGTCTTCAACAATAAGTTGAGGTGCACCAGCTTCCATGTTTTCAGTTAATCTTTGATTAATACGAAGAATATCTACAAGTTTGTGAGTTAAATCATCTTCAGAACGTTCACCAGTATCAAGAGTAATACTTGGTCTTACTGTTACTGGAGGTACTGGTAATACAGTTAATACCATCCATTCAGGACGAGCTACCGCAGGATCTACACCTAAAACAAATGCATCATCATCAGTAATTCTTTCTAATTTTTCACGAACTTCACTTGCAGTAAGTTTATAATCACCTATAAGAATAGAGATAGGTTTATCAATTTTAACATCTTCTTGTTCAGTACCACAATGAGGACAAGTATCATTTTTAGCTTCATTATAAACTTCTTTAATAATTTCTCCGATACTTTGACCTTTTTCATTTGCATCAATTATTCTTTCACGAAACTCTTCAATTCTTTCTTCACTTAAAAGAAGACGACCACATTCATTACAAGTAGAACGAAGAATCTTATGAATATCATCACCAAAACCTACATGAATAACCGGCCTAGCAAGATCAATTCTACCAAAATGTCCTTGACATTCCCCACCACGGAAACCACAAGTCCTACATTTTAAACTAGGATCAATAACACCAAGATGAGGGTCCATTAAACCATTTTCAATAGGATAACCATCTTCATCATAAGTATCAGGAGTTTCAATCTTAACAACAGACATTTCCCTAATATCATCAGGGGACATCAAACCAAAATTAATTTGATTAATCTTTTTAATAATTCCTTTCAAAATATTGGCTCCTTAATAATATTAATAATATTTATTTTCACAAGTTTCAATACCTTGTTTTAAGCTTTGTCCCCAAGAACTAATTTAGGGAAAATACATAAACTTTTAAGTTCATCTAATAAGAGTTTGAATGCATATGAAATTTCAACAGGATAAGATTCAGAATCTCCACAAATTGGACAGTATTTTTTATCTCTGTTTTTATCATAAACTGCTAACATACCACAGTCACCACAAACAATAGCTTCATATTTATCAGATTCATCTAAAAGTCTTTCTTTAAGTGCTAAAGCAGCACCATGTGCAATAAGACAATCTCTTTCCATCTCTCCAAATCTGAGACCACCTTCACGTGCTCTACCTTCAGTAGGTTGACGAGTAAGTACTTGAACAGGTCCAGTAGAACGAGCATAAACTTTATCTGTTGTCATGTGATGTAATTTTTGGTAATATGCAACACCTACAAAGATTTCAGCTTCAATTCTTTCACCAGTTACACCATTGTATAATGATTCACAACCTGCAGATTCAAAACCATTATCTTTAAGAGCTTGTTTAATATCAGCTTCAGTATTTGGATTAAATGGAGTACCATCAATACGATGACCTTCCATACAACCAGCTTTACCTGCAACCATTTCTAATACTTGTCCTACAGACATCCTAGATGGAATCGCATGAGGGTTAACAATAATATCTGGAACTACACCATCTTCAGTGAATGGAATATCATCTTGAGATAAGATAAGACCTACAACCCCTTTCTGACCGTGTCTTGATGCAAATTTATCACCAAATTCAGGTTGTCTGGTATCTCTTACTCTTATTTTAGTTAATTTACTTCCTTCAACAGTTTCAGTTAAAAGAACATCATCAATAATACCTTTTTCACCATGTCTTACAGTAACAGAAGTTTCTCTTCTTTTATCTGCAACAGTACCAAATTCATCAATTTCTTCTAAGAATCTAGGTGGAGAAGTTTTACCAATTAAAACATCACCAGATGCAACATGAGATTCTGGATTAACAATACCATCTTCATCTAAGTTTCTGTAAGATTCCTCAGAACGATAACCTTTAACTCCTTTTTCAGGAACTTCGAAATTATCTTCTTGACCACCAGGATATCTTCTTTCAGATGCTTCATAAGACCTGAAGAATGAAGATCTACCCATTCCTCTTTCAAGAGAAGATTTATTAAGAATCATTGCGTCTTCCATGTTATATCCTTCATAGGACATAAGAGCTACAACTAAGTTTTGACCAGATGGTCTTGCATCATAATTAATAGCATCAATAATTCTTGTTTTTACCATTGGAGTTTGTGGGTGGTGTAACAAGTGTGCACGAGTATCAGTACGTAATGCATAGTTAGATACATACAAACCTAAAGCTTGTTTTGTCATACCTGCTTCCATTGTGTTCCTTGGAGAGGAGTTATGATCAGAGAATGGAATAATACCTGCACAAATACCTAACATAGTAGAAGGGTCAATTTCTAAATGAGTATGTTCATCATTTAAAGATGCTAAATTCATTGCAATATATGCATTTTCTTCTTCTTCAGCATCCAAATATTCTAAACGACCTAACTCAAATAAGTCATCCCATTTATATTCTCCATTAGAAACTTTTTCAATATCTTCATCAGTGAGTAATGGATTACCATCTTCAACAAGAATCAATGGTCTTCTTGCTCTTCCAGCATCAGTGAAAACATAAATCTCATTATTTTCTTCATAATAAGTAATGTTCATTTCATGATTAATTTCACCTGCTCTTCTTTTAAGTCTCATTTCTTCAGTGAATTCAATAGGAGCTTCTACTGCACCAATAAGTTTACCATTAATATATATTTTAGCACCTTGAGAGTATTCTTTAGGATTACTAATAAAACCTTCAACATTAGAAATAATTCTTTCTACATCTTCAGGTTCAAAACCTTCAGAAATTTTACACATAAGTGCTAAGTTCTTTACTAACCCACAATTAGGTCCTTCTGGAGTTTCATTAGGACATATTTTACCAAACTGAGTTGGGTGCAAATCCCTTGCTTCAAAGTGAGGTTGACTTCTTGTAAGAGGAGATACAACACGTCTAAGATGAGAAAGTGTTGCCATGAAACTTACTCTATCTAAAAGCTGACTTACACCAGCTCTTCCACCAACCCAATTACCAGTAGCAATTGCATGTTTAATATTTTCAGTTAAAACATCAGAACGAACCGCTTGTTTGATTGAAAGTTCTTTACCTCTAGATAAACTTCTTTCAAGTTGATAACTCATATCTCTAGTTAAGCTAGTATAAGCAACTCTAAATAAATCTTCCATTAAGTCTCCAGAAACTCTTAATCTTTTATTAGTATAATGGTCCTTATCGTGAGGTTCTCTTTCTCCTTCAATAACTTGAAGTAACATTTCAGTCATTTCAGCTAAATAAATAGCTTTATCATGACGAGAATCAGATTCAGTACCCATATGAGGTAATAAGTATCTGTCAATAACATCTTCAGCACGATTAATTCTGTACTCTTCAGTCATTCCTTTAGCTACACGATTACCAATATATTTAATAGCTGCTAATCTTAAATATTCTTCTCTGTCTTCTTTAGACATATCTTTCATTTGTTTAGGGTCTAATTTTAAGCTTTCCTCAGATACTTGAATATCATCTGCAATAACCATTTGGAAGTTAAAATCATCTGAAATAGAAGTAATAATTTTTTCATCAGTAGATAATCCTAATGCCCTAAGTAAAACAACAAGAGGGATTTCTCCAGGTACATATGGGAAAGATATTCTTAAGAAAACACCACTTTTACGTGGTTTTTTATATTCTAAAGAGATTCTTGCTCTGAAACCACTTTTAATTGAAGTTACAATAGCTTTAGCACGTCTTTCTTCTTTTTCCCCAATTCTTTCTAAGATAATTTTATTAGGAGCAATCTCTTCCATAGTAACAACAGCTCTTTCAGAACCATTTACAATGAAATATCCACCAGGATCTTTAGGATCTTCTCCTTTAGCTAATAATTCTTCCTCATTAAGCCCATTTAAATGACATTTAGAAGATTTAAGCATAAGAGGCAATTCTCCAATATATACTTCTTGTAATTCTGCTTCAGGAGCACCTTCTTCTTGTAATGCCATTTCTAAATACATATGTGCAGAGTAATTTAAATTTCTAAGTCTTGCTTCAGTAGGGTAAATCATACTTTTAGAACCATCTGCTTCTTTATTAAATGGAGAGTCAATTCTTAAGTCTCCAGTAATAAGAGTATATTTACCATCTTCTAAAGTAATAGGGTCACTAATATCAATAATCTTTTGAATACGATTATCAACAAAATCATTATAAGATTTAATATGATGATCTACCAAATCATATTTATCAAAAAATGAATCTACTAATTCCCATGTCTTGGTTTTCATCTAATTTCTCCAAAAATAATATATAATAAATTTTCAAAATTATTAAAAATCATAATTCAACAATAATTCAATGATTTAAATTAATAAAATAATTAAGAATATCAATTATAAATATAATTTAATTAATATAAGATAATCTTTAATAAGCTAAATTAATTTAAGATTTTACTAACCTATAACTAATAAAAGTTCCAGCAGTTTCACTCTCACGAGTAATTTTTAAAATGTCCCCTTCTTTAGCACCAATAGCTTCAACAACAGGATCATTTATTTTAATTTTAGGAAGTTGATCAATTTCATATTCAACATCACTAAAAATTTCAGATATTTCATCATCAGTTAAAATTGTATGTTCTGGAACATTATTATGGTCTAATATATTAAATTTCACAATATTCCTCCATTAGAACTTGCAAATTATAAATTAAATTTAATAAGCGAATCATGCTAAAACATGAAAAAACAATAAACTTACCAGTAATTAAGGAATTACAATATACAGAAAATATTTTAAAAATAGAATAATAAACAATTAATATTTACATATTTGAATATTTATATAATCATAGTAAAAAAATAAATTAAATATGATTGATAATAAACTACAAATATAAAAATCCCAATAAGTTAATTAATCTAAAAAAAATATCAATAAAAAAATGTATAGTAATTTAAAATATAATAAATAAATAAAATCAGAGCGGGCCCGACGGGAATTGAACCCGCGGCCGCTTGGTTAAAAGCCAAGCGCTCTGCCAGACTGAGCTACGGGCCCTGATTACAAATGAAATAAATGAGCTATCAAAACTTAATATAATAATTAAGCGCCCTGGCCGGGATTTGAACCCGAGTCGCGGGCTCGACAGGCCCACATGATAGCCCCTACACCACCAGGGCAGGATAACAAATGAATAATACATCACAAGACTGTAACATATTATAACAACATACAATAGTATGTAACTAATAGTATATAAAGGTTTCGTTTTTTCAATCAAATGAAAATAAAACAAACCAATATAAAATCCCGCCTGCCGGACTTGAACCAGCAACATTTGGATCTACAGTCCAACGCTCTGCCAAATTGAGCTAAGGCGGGTGTAGATAAAATGGGACCACCCGGATTTGAACCGGAGTCTCAGGCTCCCAAAGCCCAAAGGATCGACCAAGCTACCCTATGGTCCCAACACATACAGATATTATTATATTGTACATAAGTACTATATAAAGGTTTCGGTTATATCTAATTTTATAAATCAATAGTTAAAAAAAATATAATTAATCTATTAATTTAATCAGACACAAGCCCCGGACGGGAATTGAACCCGCGACCACGAGATTACAAGTCTCGCGCTCTACCAGACTGAGCCACCGAGGCATAATGAAATATACAACAATAATAGTTTAGTAAAACTTTATTTAAATACTTTACTAATTTATCTTAAATTTTTTCTAAAATAAAGTTTAATAAGAATAATTATTGATTAAATATTAATTATTAATTAAATATTTATTAAATATTTATATATTTATATATTATTTAGTTATATTACTAATTATTTAATTAAGTTCATTGATAGGAATACAAATAATTAATGAATAAATAATCAATAAATTAATTTATCTATTTACTCGGTGAAAATATGGAAAATAAAATAGATATAACTGAAAATAGTAAAATAGCTTTAAAAAATCTTAAAACAAAAAATCCTTTAACTCATTGTATAACTAATGCAGTAACTGTAAATGACTGTGCAAATGCAGTTCTTGCAATAGGAGGATCTCCAATAATGGCTTACAATGAAGAAGAAGTAGAAGAAATAGTTAACATAGCTTCAAGCCTTGTAATAAATATAGGAAATCCAAGTAAAGATGAAGTCAAATCTATTAAAAAAGCATGCCAACATGCAAGTAAAATTAATAAACCTATACTTTTTGATCCAGTGGGAGTAGGAATAAGTAAACTTAGAAATGACTTAAGTATAGATTTAATTAAAAACTCCAACATCACAGTAATTAGAGGAAATATGTCTGAAATAAAAGCAATAGCTAAATTAATTAAACCAGAGATATTAGAATCAAATAGTTCATCAAGTGGAAAAGGAGTAGATGTAGCAGAAAGTGACATAATAACAAAAGATAATTTGAAAGTTAATGGTTTAATTGTCAAAAAATTAGCAGAAGAATTAAACACAATAATCATCACAAGTGGACCTATAGATATAATTTCAGATGGAGATAAATTATATGCAGTAGAAAATGGAGATGATATAATGCCGCTCATTACAGGAAGTGGATGTATGCTTTCTGCAATTATTGGAGCTTATATTGGAGCTAACGAACCATTAGTAGGAGGAATAATTGCAAGTTTACATATGACAATAGCTGGAGAAAATGCTGCAAAATATGTAAGAGAAAATAATTTAGGAACCGGAACCTTCCGCCAAAGATTAATTGATAATCTTTATTTAATAACTGAAGATGAAATTGCTAAAAGAGGAAATCTTTACGAAATTGAGATACAATAGCAATAAGCCACAGATGTTAATTAATACTTGATAAGAAATATAATCTGATTCAATAGATTTAACTTAAATTTAATAACTCAAATCATATAAATTAAATTTATAAATTAAATCTACATTAATAAGTTAAATTTATTATTGAATCAATATTTCTTAATAAATATTCCAATACCATACCACCAAATAATAAAACATAATATTAATAACCCAATAATAAGAGGAATTCCTATGAATAAAGAGGATATTGATTATTCATTATACTTAGTTACAGATAGAAGAAATAAAACAACAGAAGAATTTTTAAAGATTATTGAAGAATCAATTCAAGGTGGTGTAACTGTTGTTCAACTTAGAGAAAAAGATACACCTACAAAGGAATTTTATCAAATTGCTATTAAATTAAAAGAAATAACTCAAAAATACAAAATCCCTTTGATTATTAATGATAGAATAGATATTGCATTAGCTATTGAGTGTGAAGGAGTCCATTTAGGCCAAGATGACATGCCTGCAGAAATAGCTAGAAAAATATTAGGAAAGGATAAATTAATTGGAGTTTCAGCACACAATATTGAAGAAGCAAAAAAAGCAGTATTAGATGGTGCAGATTATATTGGATCAGGAGCAGTATTCCCAACTAGTACTAAAAATGATGCATCAGATGTACCAATAGAAAAATTAAAAGATATCACAAACTCAATTAATATTCCGACAGTAGCTATTGGAGGTATTAAATCAGAAAATATTAAACAACTTGAAAATACAAATATTTCAGGAATATCTGTTGTAAGTGCAATTATGGAGTCTGAAAATCCTATCAAAGCGAGTGAAAAATTAAAATCAATTTATAATTCAATAGAGTTATAATAGAATTTTATTGAAAATAATCTAAAAAATAGCAGAGTAAGAATAAAAAAGGAATTAATAAAACTAACTAATAAAAAAAGATTGAAATAAAAAAGAAAGATAAAATAAAAAAAGAAAAGAATAATTAAATTATTCTCTATTATTAAATAACTCCATAGATTCTTCTAATGCATCAACTGCAGCTAAATTCTTACCTGCAAGTAAATTAATTGAAGCTCCACCACCACTACTAATATGGTCCATTTGATCACCATAGCCCATACTCACAGTAGCTGCAGCAATATGTCCTCCACCAATAATGGAAAATCCTTCTGAAGAAGCTATAGCATTAATAATATCCTCAGTACCAATAGCAAATTTAGGATCTTCAAAAACACCAGCAGGACCATTTGCAAAAATTGTTTTAGCTCCACGAATAAGTTTAGAATATTTAACTAATGAATTTCTACCAATATCAAAAATAGAAGCATCTGGAATATTATCTACAGGAACATCTGCTCTGTCACCTAGAACTTCAACAGCCACATCATGAGGATAAACAATCTTATCACCAAATCTTGCAATAAGTTCTTCACATTTATCTACCATATTCCTATAACCTTTAGCCTCAATGAAGTTTTTATTCTTAGATTTAATATCATATCCTGCAGCCCAAAGGAAAATATTAGCAACAAGACCCGTTACTAAAACATAATCAGCAGTACCATTTTCTAAAACATTCTCAGTAACCATAATTGAATCATCAGCTTTCATACCACCTAATACAAACACACAAGGTTTTTGAACATTTTCTAAAGCATTATACATTATAGTTAACTCTTTTTCCATAACCCTTCCTGCAGCTGATGGAACAGTCCTTGTGAATCCAACTAAAGATGTTTGAGACCTATGCGCTGCTGCAAAAGCATCATTAACAAATAAATCCACTAATGGAGTTAATTTTTTAACTAAAATAGAATTAGCTTGTTCCTTAGGTGGTCTTTTTAATGATTCTTCAGAAAAGAATCTTGCATTTTCAAGAAGTAAAATTTGACCAGATTCTAAAGCTAAAATAGCTTCCCTTGCTTTTGATGAGAATAAAGCATCAACATATTTAACATCCAAACCAACTGCTTTAGATAAAACAGTAGCATGTTGCTCTAAAGTAGTAAAGTCGTTTTTACCTGGACGACTTTGATGTGCTAAAATAACAGTTTTTGCACCTTTCATAGATAATTCTTTAATTGTTTCAGCATGCAATTTCATACGAGTATCATCTAAAATAATTCCAGAATTAGGATCAACAGGAGAATTAATATCTACTCTAATAAGAACGGTTTTACCAGATACATCAAAATCATCAATAGTATTAAACCTTTTTACACTTTTACTCATTTTAAAACACTCAAATAATTATAAATTTAAATTATATTTTACTAACTAAGTCCAATAACGCATCTTTTGGACTTTCTGCTTTAATAATTCCAGAAGCCAATAAAACACCTTCAGCACCCAATTCCATAGCAGCTGCCATATCATCACCAGTGGAAATACCTGCCCCACAAAGAACTTTAATATCTTTATTAATAGCTTTAACTTTAGATACAGTTCCTTCAACTACTTCTGGTTCTGCTTGAGATACTGGAATTCCAGTACCAATAAGTTCAGGAGGTTCAACAGCCACATAAGTTGGATTTAAAGTAGCTGCAGCAACACTAGTTTCTACATTATTAGTACATACACAAGATATTAAATCATTTTCACTAAGCTTTTTAGTAATCTCATCAATATCTGCAAGAGTCATTCTACACTCTGAATGATTTAATAAACTTCCATCAATATTAGCAGCTAAAAAGCTTTCAAATAAATTACTTCCAGTATGTCCTCCTGGAGAGACTGCATCAATATGTTGAGATAAAACTGGAATATTAGTCTCATTTTTAATTTTATAAATATCTATAGCTTGTGGTGCAGCAACCATAGTTATACCAGACTCATCAGCTGCACTTTCTAAAGCTTTAGCTAATATTAAAGCATTATCTCCACTTGATTCTAAATAAGTTTTAAAATTTAATATTACAACAGGACTATTAAGTTTAGACATCAAATTCCCTCTTAAAATTTAGATAATAAAAATTTTATAAATATAATTTTGATCTTTAATTATATTTAAATTATTATAAAAGAATTAATAGTTAAAAAAATAAAATTCTAAAAAGAGAATACATACATAATTAAAGAGAATATTCTAAGATGAATATAAATCTAAAATAGAAGACCTAAAAACAATTATGAAGAGTATTATACATATATAATATTATATAACATATTATAATATATTATAATCTTCTTGAACATAAATTAAAAAAAAGAAAAATTTAATGATTACTATGGCATTTACTAAAGAAGAACAAGCAAAGTTAGAATATAGTGGGTATAGGTTTGTTGGAGAACATGGACATGCAGCAGCCAAAATATGCCACTGGACTAAGAAAAGTATGCTTAATGAAGGAGTATGTTATAAAGAAAAATTTTATGGAATAGAATCCCATAGATGCCTTCAAATGGCACCAGCAATCCCATTTTGTCAGCAAAAATGTTCTTTTTGTTGGAGAGATTTGAGCCAAACTCGCGTAGAATGGGAAGGAGACTATGATGACCCAAAAACAATAATTGAAGGAGCAATAGATGCACAAAATAATCTCCTTTGTGGATTCGGAGGAAATCCTAAAGCAGATAAAAAGAAACTTGAAGAATCTAAAAGACCAACAAATGCAGCAATTTCACTTGCGGGAGAACCAACAATTTATCCAGAAATTGATGAATTACTTGGAGAATTTAATAGACAAAAATTCACAACATTTCTTGTAACAAATGGAATGTATACTGAAAAATTAAAAAATCTTGAAAATGAACCATATCAATTATATGTTTCCTTAGATGCTCCTAATGAGAAAATATATAAAGAAGTCTGTAACCCTCAAATAAATGAAGGCTGGAATCATTTAAATGAAACACTTGAGTTAATGAGTAGTTTTGACTCACGTACAGCTATTAGAACAACTTGTGTTAAGGGAAAAAATATGATTAATCCAGAAGACTATGGGAAATTAATCAATAAAGCAAACCCAAAATATATTGAAATAAAAGCATATATGTGTGTTGGATCTTCAAGAGAAAGATTAAGTCTTAAAAATATGCCTAGTTTTGATGAAGTTATAGAATTTGCAAAAGAAATTGCAGATTATACAGGTAGAGAATTAACACAAGAATCTGAAGTAAGTCGTGTTGTGCTTCTTGAATAATAAGTTCAACACAAATTATTTTTTATAAAACTAAAGAAAATAATAATTAAAAAAAACAGAAAAAATAAAATAAAACAATTTAAAACATGAATTAAAAAAAGTATAAAATTAAAAAAAGTATAAAATTAA
>JAKSUF010000130.1 GCA_024409145.1 archaeon
TTATCAAATTTTTGATTTTTTTAATTAATAACAATAAATATCTAAAGATAATTTGATGGTGTTTTTAAATTATCTTTGTTGTAGATATTTATGTGTTTGAGCAGATATTTTAACATTATCTAATTTTTTAAAATTTTTAACAATTAAATCAGTTATTTTAATTGCATTATTGAATTCTGGTTGTAACCAAATAGTTTTGTTATAATTAAACTTATCTTTTAACATAATCACTTCATCAATATCTTCTTGGTTTGTAATTACAAATTTAAAATAACAATTATCATATTGGTGGTAATTATTAAAAACTCTTTCTTTTTCCTGTTTTGGTGAAATTACATATTCTATTTGATCTATATGTTCAAATAGGAATCCGTTTGTTTCCATTTGTATTTTTAAATCACTTGGTAGGAGTTTAATTAATTTTTTAATGTCTTTAATCTGTAAAGTTGGTTCTCCTCCAGTTATGATTAAAGTTTTAACATTATTTTCTTTTAATTCTTTTAATAGTATTTCTTTTGTTTCTAAAAGAGATATTTCTTGTGGTTTGGTTAAGTCTGTATCACACCAAGGGCAATTTAAATTACATCCAGATAATCTTAAAAAAGTTGCAGGAGTTCCAATAAATGGGCCTTCTCCTTGAAAACTTGTAAAAATTTCTAATATTTTCATTTTAATCCTCTGTATAAGTTACGAAAGATTCTGGAGTTTCATAAACAGTTACAGAGTATAATTTTGGTAACTTATCTTTCATTTCATCAAAGAAAAATTTACTCATAGCTTCCATTGTTGGATCTTCACAATCCATAAATTCATTTAAATTTAAGTGGTCTGTTTTTATAAAGTCATTAAATATTTCTTCAACTTCATAAGTATCAATAATCATATTTTTGTAATCTAATTCTTTGGATCTTAAGCTTAATACGATTTCATATTGGTGACCATGCCATTGGGTACATTTTCCACCTTGGTTTTTTAATTTATGACATCCATAAATTCTGTGTTTTGTTTTTAATTCAAACATTTTATAATCTCCTTATTAATATTTTTTATAAATTTTTTAGAATTTTTAATATTTATTTAGTTATAGTTCTGTATTTTTTATAAATTTTTTAGAATTTTTAATATTTATTTAGTTATAGTTCTGTATTTTTTATAAATTTTTTAGAATTTTTAATAAATTTTTATTTTTTAATTAATCATTTTGCATAGATTTTTTAACATTCTCTATAGCAGTTATTCTACTTCTACAACTAATGCACTCATTACATGGACTTCCATCTTCTTTTGGTTGATAACAACTAAATGTTAAATCTATAGGAACATCTAATTCTAATGCTTTTTTGACTACTTCTTCTTTACTGCATTTTACAAATGGTGCTTTAATTGGGATGTATTCATAATTATTAACTTTATTTAATTCATTCATGGATTCTAAGAATTCTAATGTGGTGTCTGGATAATCTCCAACATCATCAGCTATTGCTCCATAATAAACTTCTTTACAGTCGTTACTTATTGCATAAGCAGTAGCTAAACTTAATAATATTGTATTTCTACTTGGAACAACGGTGTCCTTAGGACTATTTGTATTTGTATTCTCTGCACTAGTTAAACTAGATTTAGAAAATACTTCTACAATATTTTGAATATCAATAACTTTATGTTTTACATTATTTAATTCACAAATTTTTGAAGCTCTTTTTAGTTCTTCGTGTCCTTTTTGACCATAATTAAAACTTAGTGCATTGACTTCATATTCTTTATTTATTAAATAATATAATAGTGTAGAACTATCTAATCCACCAGATAATATTAAAACTACTTTTTTCATTTTATAACTCCTATTTAAAGTATTTTAATTAGTATTTAAGTATTTTAACTAGTATTCAAAGTATTTTAGCTAGTTATTGTATGTTGTTGAAATTTGGATTTAAAGTACCATATCTGCCGTGTTTTACAGATTGGTAAATAAAATCTAAAGAATTTTTTATACTTAATTCAAGATTATTATGATTTTTCTTATTTTCATTAATTATTAAATTTGATAAAATTGCTGCGGAGAAACTGCATCCAGTTCCATGAAGATTATCTGTTTTAATTAATTCTTGTTTAATAAGAGTAATCTCATTATTTTCTTGTGTATAAATTACATTGTTTCCATCAAGATGGCCACCAGTTATTATAACATTACAGTACTTTCCTATCTTATAAGCTGCTTCTTTAGCATCTTCAATATTTTTGATTTTAATGCCACTTAATTCTTCAGCTTCAGATATATTTGGTGTTATAAGTAAAGATTTAGGAAGTAAGTATTTTTTCAATGGTTTTATGATTCCTCCATTTGTTAACATGTCTCCAGCACTTGCTACCATAACTGGATCAATAACTATGTTTAAATCATATTCTTCGACCTTTTTACTTACTAGTTTTATAATTTCCTTTGAATATAATAATCCTGTCTTTGAGTATTTTATATCATACTCTTCAAATATTGAATCTATTTGTTCTCTTATATATGTGGTTGGAATTTCTTTAACAGAAAAGACTTTTTTAGGATTTTGTGCAGTAAGTGCAGTAATAACTGAAGTACCATGGATTCCATGTGCGGCCATAGTTTTAACATCTGTTAAAATTCCAGCACCTCCTGATGGATCAAATCCTGCAATTGTTAATCCAATCATCTTTTCACCTATTTATTTTATTTTTCGATTGACTTTAAGTCTTTCATGTCCATGGATGGATTCTACATTAATTCCTAAAGATTCTAAATACTCTTTAGTTTTAGTTCCATCTCCATGAATCATAATTTCTCCTAAATCTTCAGTAGTATTTACATCAAGAGCAAGGTAAAATGAATCGTGGATAGTATAATTTAATTTATTTTTTTTAGCTTCTTCAATATGTCTTTTAAAACTAAACTCTCCAAATTTCATATCAATAGCTAATGGTTTTGTAATTAACATGTTTGTTCCTCCACCTTTTGAAGGAACAATAATAAAATCATTTTTTTCACTTTTTTCTATCAATAATTTAATATTAGTTTTTCCAATTAATGGAATATCTGAAGGTAAAATGATAACTTTTTTTGTTTTGTTTTTAATAGATTCCATTGCTTGATTTAAAGCTATATTAAGTCCAGAATTATCTGAAGCTTTTAAGTTTATAGTTTTCGGATGGTCTTTTTCAATAATTGTATTAAGCCCTAATTCTTCAGCAAAAGCTAAGACATTTTTATCCTTACTAATTATGAAAATTTTATCTACAAATTGTTTTAATATAATAGCTATGTCTTTTAACATAGCTTTAAGTAAATTTTCTCTTTCTTCAGGGGATAAAAATGGAGATAATCTAGTTTTTGCATTAGTAAATTGACTTACTGGTATTATTGTATAAATATTATCCATTTTACCATATCCTAATCTAATTTTATTAAATATTGATAGTCTAAATTAATTTTTGTTGTTTTTGTGTCTTAGTCATTAATGTTAAGAGTGTTTTTTGTTGTTTTTTTGTGTCTTAGTCATTAATGTTAAGAGTGTTTTTATTATTTAATAAGTTTTAGCCATTAATGCTAAGTGTTTAGCTGGTTTTCCACAATGTGGGCAAACTTTATCAGTTTCAATATCTTCTTTTTGAATACCAAGAACATCTACATTTGTTTCTTCTTCAATAGCTTTTCCACATTCTTCATCTCCACACCAGTAGAAGTTAACTACTTTTCCATCTTCAATAGCTTTTGGGATTTCATCTAAAGATTCGATTTCAACAATTTTATCTTCGAGTTTTGCCCATGCATTTGATTTGAGACTTACTTCAATTTCATCGATTAATTCTGCTACTTTATCTGCAACATTTTCATCTAAATTGATTTCAATTTTTTCACCAGTATCTCTTCTTCCTAAGATAGCAATATTATTTTTTAAATCTCTAGGACCTAATTCAAATCTAAGTGGAGTTCCTTTTAATTCCCAATCATAGAATTTCTTTCCAGGTCTAATATCACGAGTATCCATTTTTACACGAATACCTTTAGATTCAAGTGCTGATTTTATTTCATTACATTTGCCCATTACTTCTTCAGCACCATCTTTGAATATAATTGGTATAATTGTGATTTGGTCTGGAGCTATTTTTGGTGGTAATATTAATCCTTTTTCATCACCATGAGCAGCAATAGCTGCTGCAATCACTCTATCAGAGATACCATAACATGTTTGATATGCATATTCATGCTCTCCTTCTTTGTTTTCAAAGGTTATATCAAAGGTTTTAGCAAAAGTAGTTCCAAGATTATGACAAGTACCAATTTGTAATGTTTTTCCATCTGGCATGATTGTATCAAAAGCCATTGTGTATTCAGCACCTGGGAATTTATCCCATTCTGGTCTTTTACTTATCAAGTATGGAATTCCCATTTCATCAAATAATCCTTTGTAAATTTCAATACTGGTATCAACTTGTTCTTTACATTCTTCAGCACTAGAATGAACAGTATGAGCTTCTGCAAAAGTTGTAATTTCTCTCACTCTTATAAGTGGTCTTGTATGTTTAGTTTCATATCTAAAAGTGTTTACAACTTGGTATTGTTTAATCGGTAAATCAATGTGTGAACGTACCCATAGTGAAAACATTGGATACATTGCAGTTTCACTTGTTGGTCTGATAGCTAATTTTTCATTTAACTCAGTATGCCCTCCATGAGTTACCCAATAAACTTCTTCTTCAAATCCTTTTACATGTATTCCTTCTTTAGCCAATTCTGCTTCTGGAATAAGAAGAGGGAATAATACCTCATCATGATCGTTATCCATTAATTCTTTATATGCATTTAAAGTATGTTTTCTAATTTGAAAACCATAAGGTAACCATATACTCATTCCTTTAATAGGGTATCTTGCATCTGTAATTTGTGCTTCTTCTAATATATTATGGAACCATTCACTAAAATTTTCCATTCTTTCACCTGTATATTATAAATTATTTAATAAGTTTTTATTTAATAAGTTTAATTTTATCTTATACTTCTTTAATTTATAAA
>JAKSUF010000131.1 GCA_024409145.1 archaeon
TATTTTTTTATTATTTTCTTTAAGATTGAAATTTCTTATTTTTATTATTTTAGTTTATTTTATTATTAATTTATATATTCATTATTTAGATTTATTTAATTTTTAATGGAGTAAATCTAAGTTTTATAAATCCAATTCTTTTTCAAGAATTGTTTTAAATTCATTATAAATATAATCTCGATTATCAATAGTAACTTCTAATAATTTAGTCTTCTCATGCATCTTAACATTTAACGGAAGACCTTTCATTATAGGTTTTACAACACCAATTACTGGCATATCTAAATCTAAAACATCTAAAACAGCTTTTGAAAACTTTTTAGCATTAGTTTCCATAAAACCAATTTCGTCCATAATGATTAAGTCATAGCTATCATCAATTTTAAGATATTCTAAACCTTTAATATCAAATATATTAGGGAATGCTTTTTTTCCAGAAACTCTATTTCCTACATGACAATCTTCATTAAATCTAAAAGAATCTTCAGATGCTGGACCAATATATACTCCTCCATAAACACCTAATGATTTATCAAAATTACTAACTGTTTTAAATCCACCTACCTTAAGATTAGGATGAGCTGAAAGAAATTTATTTATAATTGTACTTTTACCAACTTGAATGTTTCCAGTTAAAAAAATATTCATAATGGAACTCCTTAATCAATATTTAATAATTTATTGTATAATTTTCTTTTTCTGTTGGAATTTTGATTTATAATTGTCCATTTTTAATTTAAAATCAGATTTAAGGGGAATACAAGTTTTTCTCCCATCTCCGACATCTTTAATCATAACTTCCATATCATAAGTTTCTTTTAAAGTTTCTTCTGTAATAACTTCTTCAGGTTTTCCAAAAGTAAGAAATGTTTTATCTTTCATTATAGCTACTTTATTAGCGACTAGTAATGCATGATCAGGATAATGTGAAGACATAATAATAGCCATACCTAATTGGGATAATTGTTCTAAAATTTGAAGAAGTTTAATTTGATTTCCAAAATCAAGATGGTTTGTAGGTTCGTCTAAAATAAGAACATCTGGTTCTTGAGCTAAAACTCTTGCTAAAAAAACAAGTTGTCTTTCACCACCACTTAAGTTAGTGTATTCTTTATCTCGCATATGATATATTCCAAGAGTTTTTAAAGCATCTTCTGCAATTTTTCTATCTCTTGTCCTTGGAGAAGATGAAAGACTAATATAAGGTGATCTTCCCATTAATACAACATCAAAAACAGTAAATGGAAATGAAGGAACATGTCCTTGTGGAATATAACCTATGGATTTAGAAATATCTTTAAATGATAATTTCTTAATATTTTTACCATTTAAAATAATTTCTCCACTATTAATCTCATGTAATTTATTTAATGTTTTAATAAGAGTAGTTTTACCTGTTCCATTAGGTCCAAGAACACATAAAATATCTCCTCTTTCAATAGAAAATGAAATATCTTTAAATATTAATGGAGAATTTTTACTATAAGAAAATGAAATATTTTTAACTTCAATTAATTTATCACTCATTAAATCACCATAAATATATAGTTCTTATAATTTAAATCATGTTTAAAATTTGATTTGGTTTTTTGTGTTTTTATTTTGAAAACTTTAATTTAATTTTTAATAAATAGTATAAAATTTAATAAACTTACCATTGAGAATATCCTTTTCTAAGTAAATAAAGGAATATAGGAACACCAATAACTGCAGTTAAAATACCTAAAGGAATTTCAATAGATATCATTGTTCTGGATATTGTATCAATCAATAATAAGAAACTTGCACCAAAACTTAATGAAGCTGGAATTAAAATTTTATGATCTGGTCCTACAATCATACGACAGATATGAGGAACAACAAGACCAACCCAACCAATAACTCCACTAATTGAAACTGCTGCTGAAGTTATTAAAGTACATGCAGAAATTGTAATTATTCTAATTTTATCTGGATTTATACCTAATGATCGAGCTTCTTCATCACCCATAGTTAAAATATTTAAATGCCATCTTAAAACCAATATAATAATTAATCCAATTATTAATGGAATAGAAATCATAGCTAATTGTTCAAAAGTTATTGAAGATAAACTTCCCATAAGCCAAAAGGTAATTTGAGGTAATTTATCATAAGGATCTGCAATGAATTTAGTACCTGAGATAAAGGCACTGAAAAATGCAGAAACAGCAGTACCCGCTAAAACAAGAACTAAAATTCCTTCTGATTTATAAGTTTTGGAAATAGTATAAGTAATTAAAACAGAAATTATTCCAAAAATAAATGCAAATATCTGAATAATTGCATTACCCATATTTATTAAAATAGCTAAAGCAGCACCAAACCCTGCTCCTTGTGATACTCCTAATAAATCGGGAGAAACAAGAGGATTTCTAAATATTCCTTGAAATGTAGAACCTGCAATAGCAAGTGAAGCACCAACAGCTAAAGAAGCAATAATTCTTGGCAATCGTATATTAAATACAATAGAACTAATTGCAGGAGATACTTTTAATGATGGGAAAATTGGACTTAAAATCGTTTTTATAACATCAATAGGTGCAATAGGATATCGTCCTAATAAAAATGATATGAAAAATAAGAATATTGGTAATATTATTAATAATGTCCATATAACTACTTTATCAACATTAAACGAATAATTTGAATTCATAATATACATCCTAAAATATAATAATTTAAAAATAAATGTTTAATAAAATTTAAAAATAAAGTAAAATAAATAAAAAATAAGGATTAAAGATGGTTGTGTTATTTTTTTTAATCCTTATTTTGTGGGGATTAGAAAAGGTGTTTGTGTTATTTTTTTAATCCCTTTTTTTAATATCCTTTTATTTTTGTAGTAATTTTAGATGCTAAGTAAATACTGTCTCCTTTAAAGTTAACAGCTACTTTGTATGTTTTTTTAGAAGTAAGTTTTACTTTAAGTTTAGCTATACCTTTTGAATTTGTTTTAACAGTATAGGTTTTACCTTTAAATGTAACTTTAATATATTTACTTTTTAATATTTTGTTATTTACATCTTTTAAACTAATACTTAAGTATTGGGATTTTTTAACTTTAACTTTAATTGCAGGTGCTTTAAGTTTAGTTGCTACTTTTTTAACAGTTATATTAACTGTTTTATCATTTCCTAAGTAAGATTCATCACCTATATATAAGATTTTAGAATCATAATTTCCTGCAAAAATTCCTGAAACTTTAAAAGTAGCTATTCCTTCATTATTTGTTATTGCAGTAAATGTTTTTCCACCAATAGTTAAACTTATACCTCTATTAGTAATTGCTTTTCCATTAATGTCTTTTAAGCTTACAGAGTAAGTATTGGTTAAAGTACTGAAAGTTGCAGAACTTGCAATGATTTCGCTGTCTTTAATACTCATATTGTTAAAAATAACATTATTATTTTTATCTGCATAAAGATCACCTATTAAGAATGTATTAATTGGTACTCCGCCAAGTGCTGGTTGGTCACCCCAATCTGCATTCCAGAAGTAAACTGCATTAGTAATATTAACATAGTTATTTCCTGTAAGGTCAACAACATGGTCTGGAGCAAATACTCCACCATTTGATTTAATAAGAACTGGAACTACTTTATTTGTATCAACACCTTCTGCAACAGTTATGATATTGTTAGTAAATGAAAATGGACCAAATACAGTAGGTACTTCATGAGCAGTATTTCCTGCTTCAGCATATAATGCATTAACATTTTCAGTGATTACAAATGTGTTATTTTCTATATTAAAATTTTTAGATGTTTTTGTAGCACTAACAAGTTCTTTTGTTGGTTTGTCAGGATTATTACTTGCAATAAAATTATTTCCCATTATTTCAACATTAGAAATTCCAGGACCGAAGAAAAATGCGTATGCTATGTCTTTAAAAGTATTGTTATATACTTTACAATCTTCTGATGCTGCAGATGTAGAAATTGCATCTAACATCCATCCATCAAATACTGAGTTACTTACAGTCATATCTTTATTATTTCCTTTAATATTGATTCCTCTAGTACCTGATTCTTTACCTTTAATAAATCCTTGAACTCCTATTACTTTTATTGATTCTCCATTAAAGAAACAATTATTCACTAAAATTTTTTCAGAGTTTTCTAATTGAACTCCACTTGCTAAATCGTAAAATCCACAATTATCAATAGTTAAGTTACAAATTCCAAGAGCTTTTACACCAATTCCATCCATTGTACCAGTCATATAAGTTTTATCACTTCTTAAACTGTAAAAATTAATTGATGAGATTAATACATTATTTGCAGTTGAACCTTCAGCAGATTCAATTGTGAGCATATCTACGTATGCATTTTTATCAGGTAACTCTTCGATTGATGGTCCATAAAAGTTTACAGTACCATTTCCTCTAAGAGTAATGGTTTTATTGATTTTTAAATTGTTAACATTTGTATAATTCCCTTCAGGGATTATTGCTTCTCCACCTACTTCTGTTTTGTCAATAATGGATTGTATTTTATTACTATCACTAATTTCTTCAGTTGTTAAACTTACTAAATCATCATTAGTGAGAGTATCTTCTGTTTCAGTTGTATTAAAAATATTATCTGCAGTATTTTGAGTATCTGTGTTATCTATTGCAGATACTGCTGAAACAGATAAAATCATTATTACTAAAAGAGCAGGTAATAATAATTGTTTATATTTCATTATTTAACCTCTTTTTTTAATGATGCTAATAAAGAATACGTCTTATTCTTATTTGGATTAATATCATATATCTCTCTACTAAATTTCATTATTTTATGAATTGAAATTTTTTCTATATGTATATAACTTTACTTCGGTTAATATTTAATCCTAAAACCTTATTAGCAATATTATATTTTTATCGATATGTAATATAAATCTTATCATTTAATTTAGCTTTAATATATTGTATATTTTGTTAAATATTTGTTATTTTAATTTTAATTGCTGGTGGTAGTGCTAGCGGAAAGACAACAGTTGTTGATAAG
>JAKSUF010000132.1 GCA_024409145.1 archaeon
AGTTTTATTTATGAGTTAAATTTAAAATAAATTATAATTTATAGATTGCTATTAATAATACTAAAATTATACAAAAATAGTTTTAATAATAAGAAAAGTTGAAAATGTTTAAGGTGACACATAATCAACTTTTATGTGCTTGAAATTTGATTTGAGCGATATTTTAAATATATTATTAATATATTGTTTTGAGTATTACAGTTATTAATAATTGAATTTAATTAATTTCAAACACATATATTGATTGTATTTTATACCATATAAAAATTACTACTTTATTATAAAAAAGTATTACTTTTATCAAATTATTTTTTAATTAGTATTAATTTTTTTTAAAATTTTTTTTGGAAAACAATTTGAGTAATACTTTTTTAGATTTTACAAGTCTTAATTATTCTAATAATTTAATAATATTAATTATAATATATTAATTATAATATATTAATTGCATTAGGTATTTTCTTATTGATTAATCTTGTTATATTTGGAATTGTTGTAGCAATCACAGATTGTTTGGCTTTTTTAGCACTATCTGTGTCATCTTGATTTCCTCTTATGATTGTAGCATTTAATTCTTCTTGAAGATTATTGACAGTAATTTCTTCAACCATTGGATCAACATCAGTAATTATAATTTCTTCAACACCTTTTGAATCTAATTCTTTAGCAATAGACCATGAAGTAAATCTTCCTCCATGTATTGAAATAGAATCTTTATTTAATTCGTTTGTTATTTCATCTAAAGTGATAGGTAATTTTAAGTCTTTATACATTTTTGAATTTTGTACTGTTGCCCAATGTGCATCTCCAAGTGTAAATGAACCAATTTTTTTAGGATAAATATTCTCAGGGCCAGCGAATTTCACTGCATGGGTTAATGCCATTAATTCATCTCTTTGAACTGGGACTCTTACTCTACTGTCTTTAATTTCTTCATTCATAATTTCAATAATCTTAGGAAGTCCAAATTTACCCCTACGTGCTGTTCCAGGTTCGTATCCGCACATGTATCCATGATGGTTTTTAGGAAAACCTGTTATTATTACATTCAATCCACTACGTAAGCCTGCTCTACATTCATTTTCATAAGCACCATTAGTCGCTACAACTTTTCCAGGACATAAAATTCTACTCATAGCTATAGCTTTAGCAAAACCTTCAGTAGTATTTTCACATCTATTGAATGGCCCTCCTTCAATTACAAAAACATCGGTTTCTAAGTTTATAGCATTTTCAAATCCAGTAATTAATTCATCGTATCCATCTCCAACAAACATTATAGCTTCTAAACCTTTATTGTATTTTTTTGCGAGATTTGCTAAATCAATCGCTTCTTCAAGAGGTGCTGCATGTGCATCTCCATTTTGTTCACTTGTTAAATTAATAGCTACAGATGATGATAATTTTACCCATTCTTCTTTATCTATTATTCCTTCTTTTTCTTTATCTATTAATCTAGAATGGATTCTTCCTCTTGGACATTCAGTAAAAGATGGTCCTTTATTATAACAGTCTCCTCCACATTTTACAATTTCTCTTGGGAATCTCATAGGACCATATTTTCCAAAGTGATCTAAATCTAAAGGTACATCTGTAAGATTATACACTTCTTCCATTATTTCGATTCCTTTTTTGTCTGCTTTTTCTGCAATATCTGCAAATGCATAAGCACAAATATGGATAGGTGCTCCAATCATGTTTGCTAAATGACAATTTCCGTATAATTCTTTTTCATCTAAATCTGATGCACAAGTACCAACAACTACTTCGGTTAAATCACATCCAATAGGAAATTGTTTGAATATTGTTCCTAATTTCATTGTTTCTTCTAAACTTAAATCAGATATTGCATCTACTACTTCTGTAATATCTTTTTTAGATTTGGATAATTCTAATGCAGCATTTCTATCTGTTAAGGATTCCTTTATAAGTTCATACATATTTTCACATTTCCTATAATCTTTTTAAATTATTTTTTTTTATTCTATATTTTGTTTTTCGTTTCATTTTTTGGAATTCTGGTTCTTTTTTCTCTTCTTTTTTTAAATTAGGTTTTCTTATTTTTTTTTATTTTGTTGTTTTTTAATTATTCTTATTTTCATTTTTATTAATTTTTTTATCTTTATTTATTATATAAATATTTATATGTGCTTTTTTCTTTTATTTGAAAAAGTATTACTTTTTTATATTTATTTTATATGTTGTTATTACTTATTTTCTGATTATATTTAAATATTTACTTTGTATTACTATTTGCCTTATTTTTAATGCTTTAGTAATAATTTTAAGATTATGTAAAGCTTTAAATAATATTAGTGTTAAAAGTATTAATACTACTTTGTTTATTAGTATTATTTTGATTATTTTATCTAAATCCTATTTTGACTAGTATTTAATCTAATTTCATTAGATTTTTTCTAGTAAATTGTTAGTTAATTTCAATAATTTTTAAAGAATTAATTTATTTAGGTTGATGTTTTCTTTAATAAATTAGTATCAATTTGTTCTATAATTACAAAGTAGAAAATAATATAGGAGAATTAAAAAATGAAAGTAGCAATTTTAGGTGCAGGATGTTACAGAACTCATGCTGCAAGTGGTATTACAAACTTCGCAAGAGCATGTGAAGTTGCAGAACAAGTAGGTAAACCAGAAATTTCTATGACTCATTCTACTATTGCAATGGGTGCTGAATTATTAACTCTTGGTGGAGTTGACGAAGTTGTTGTTTCTGACCCTATCTTTGATAAAGAATTTACTGTAATTGATGACTTTGCATATGAAGATGTTATGGCTGCTCACAAAGAAGACCCTGAAACTATCATGCCACAAATTCGTGAAAAAGTTTCTGAAGTAGCTAAAGATGTACCAACTCCTCCAAACGGAGCTATTCACTTTACTCACCCAGAAGACATTGGTATGGAAGTAACTACTGATGATGCTGAAGCTGTTGCTGATGCAGATTGGATCATGACCTGGTTCCCTAAAGGAGATATGCAAAAAGGTATCATTGAAAAATTCGCAAAAGACATTCCAGAAGGAGCTATTTTAACTCACGCATGTACTATTCCAACTACTATGTTCAAAGGAATTTTCGATGATTTAGGTGTAAATGTAAATGTAACTTCTTACCACCCAGGTGCAGTTCCAGAAATGAAAGGACAAGTTTACATTGCTGAAGGATATGCTGATCAAGCTTCTATCGACACTTTAATGGATATCGGTCAAAAAGCTAGAGGTGCTGCATACACTTTACCTGCTGAATTATTAGGTCCTGTATGTGATATGTGTTCTGCATTAACTGCTATTACTTACGCAGGTATCTTAGGATACAGAGATTCTGTAACTCAAGTATTAGGTGCTCCTGCTAGTTTTGCACAAATGATGGCTAAAGAATCCTTAGAACAAGTAACTGCACTTATGAACAATGTTGGTATTGACAACATGGAAGATCATTTAAACCCTGGTGCTTTATTAGGTACTGCTGATTCTATGAACTTCGGTGCAACTGGTGAAATCTTACCAGGTATCTTAGATGCTTTAGCTAAAAGAGAAAAATAAGTATTGTAACTTTTTGTTATAATTTATTTAAATCTTATAAATATAGATATTTTATTAAATTTTTAATATTATAATCTATATTAATAAAGATTTAAATTTTAGCAACCATTGAGATTTTTAATAGATTATTAAAATTATTATATAATATTTTTTAAATATTTTCTAAATATTTTCTAATAATTCTATTATTATCTCAATTTAAAGTAATTTTAGATTATAAAATAGTTTTGTATCATATATTAAAATCTAAGCATATGTTATATATGCTCTAAATTACCTATTTTTTATTTAAAATTACTATTTTATTATATTAGTTTATAATTCCCTAATTTTTATAAATTACTCGTTTGATTTTTGTTTATTGTTGATTATTAAGGTGTTAGAGTGATAGAAAAAATTCTTAAAAAAGCTGAAAATGAGGATAATTTAGAAAAAGAAGAATTAATAGAATTATTTAAAATTAATGATGAGGAAAATTTAAAAAAATTATTTGCAATTGCTGCTAATATAAGGGATAAAAATAAATCAATTAAATTAACTTCTACTATTCATTTAACTAATAAATGTCAAGTACAACCCCGTTGTAAATACTGTGGTTTTGCTACTAAAACTTCCCAAGATGGTTATTATGATTCTTTTTATAAATCTGGGGAAGATATTTATAAAATTGCAAAATGTGTTGAAGACTCTGGAATTCCAAGAATTAGTTGCTCTGGTGGCCATGGATATAAAGGAAAACAAGCTGTTGATGCTGCAAAAATTGTTAAAGGAAAAACTTCTTTAGAATTATTAGTTAATGTAGGTGCAGATTTAACTAAAGAAGCTATTGGTGAATTAAAAAAATGTGGTACTGACACTATTTGTTGTAATTTAGAAACTACTAATGAAGAATTATTTAATTATCTTAAACCTGGTGAAAATTTATCTGATAGAATTAATGTATGTAAAATGGTTTCTGAAGCAGGTATTGGATTATCTTCTGGATTACTTATTGGTGTTGGTGAATCTTATGAAGACAGAGTTAGTCATTTATTATTCTTAAGTCAATTTGAATCCTTAGAGGAAATTCCTATAATGGGTTTTAATCCATATTCTGGAACTCCTATGGAAAATCACCCTCCTTGTTCTATGGAAGAACAATTAAAGACCGTAGCTATTGTTAGGATTATGTACCCTAATATTAGAATTACTGTTCCAACTCCTACAATAGGTCCAAAAAATGTTGAATATTCTTTAACTGCTGGTGCTAATAATTTAGCTACTGTTATTCCTGAAAATTATCCACTTTCTGTTAAAGGTGTTGGATCTCCAGATTATGGTAATCTTCATGATGTTGTTTCTGTTATTGAAGATTTAGGTCTTGAAGTACAATAAATTATTATAATATTATAACTAATATTATTTTATAACTAATAATATTAATTTTTTAATTTAAGT
>JAKSUF010000133.1 GCA_024409145.1 archaeon
CAAATAATTAGAAATACGAAGATATAATAAATAAAAAAATATTATTCTAGAAATAAACTAGAAAAATAAAAAATAAAAAACCTAAAAAAACTAAAAGAAAAAAAATAAAAAAAAGAGTTTTAGAATAAAACTAATTATTTCTTAAGAAGAACTTCCTTAAGAGATACTAATTGGTCTCTTAAATCTGCTGCTCTTTCAAAATCTAGTTTTTCTGCCGCTTCTTGCATTTCTGTTTCTAAGTCTTTGATGAGTAACTTAAGTTCATCTTTAGGCATACCTTTAAGATTATCTGTATTATCATAAGACTCAACGATTTCTTTTTCTTTTAATGTCCTATAAGTTGATTTTGGAGTAATGTTATATTTTTCATTATATTCCATCTGAAGTTTACGTCTTTGATTAGTAATATCAACAGCATTTCTAACAGAATCTGTCATATCATCAACATACATTAAAACTTCACCATCAACATTTCTTGCAGCTCTTCCAATGGTCTGGATAAGAGAAGTTTCAGATCTAAGGAATCCTTCTTTATCTGCATCTAAAATAGCCACTAAACCAACTTCTGGAAGGTCAAGTCCTTCTCTAAGTAAGTTTACACCAACTAAAACATCAAAAGCACCACGTCTTAAATCATTAACAATTTCAGTTCTTTCTAAAGTATCAATCTCAGAGTGAAGATATCTAACTTTGATACCTATTTTTGCATAATAATCAGTTAAATCTTCTGCCATTCTTTTTGTTAAAGTTGTAACAAGAATTCTTTGGTCTAATTCTACTTTTCTTCTAACTTCACCAAGTAAATCTTCAACTTGTCCTTTTACAGGACGAAGAGTTATTTTAGGATCAACAAGACCGGTTGGTCTAATAATTTGTTCTGCAATATTTAAACTTCTTGAAAGTTCATATTTACTTGGAGTAGCTGATACATAAAGAACTTGATGAGTTGATTTTTCAAATTCATCAAACATTAATGGTCTATTTTCACGAGCTGATGGTAAACGAAAACCATAATCAACTAAAGTTTGTTTTCTTGCTTTATCTCCATTATACATTCCCCTAATTTGAGGAACAGTTACATGAGATTCATCTATAATCGTTAAGAAATCATCTGGAAAATATTTTAAGAGAGAATAAGGAGTATCTCCCCAATTACGACCAGATAGATGCATAGAATAATTTTCAATACCTGGACAATATCCCATTTCTTGTAACATTTCAATATCAAAATTAGTTCTTTGTTCTAATCTTTGAGCTTCTAAATATTTTCCTTGAAGTTTAAGCTCATTTAATCTAGACTTAAGTTCACTTTTAATATCACTAAGAGCATTTTCCATCCTATCAGCACCTACAACAAAGTGCTTAGCTGGGAAAAGAACATATCTTGATAAAGATTCTTCTTTACGATTAGTTACAGGATTAATTAATGATATAGCATCTATTTCATCACCAAATAACTCTATACGAATTGGAGGAGTTCCATGAACAGGATTAATTTCAATTACATCCCCACGGACTCTAAAATGACCTCTTTCAAATGCAATATCATTTCTTTCATATTGCATGAAAATAAGTTTTTTTAAAATTTCACTTCTATCATATTCATCACCTACAGCTAATGAAAATGCGAATTCACCATAATCTTCAGGTGACCCTATACCGTAAATACAACTAACACTACTAATTACAATAACATCATCACGAGATAAAAGAGACTGTGTAGCAGAATGCCTCATCATGTCAATCTCTTCATTTATTGATGCCTCTTTATCAATAAATGTATCAGTTCTTGGAACATAAGCTTCAGGTTGATAATAATCATAATAACTTACAAAATATTCAACGGCATTATCTGGGAAAAAAACTTTAAACTCTTCATAGAGTTGAGCAGCTAAGGTTTTATTATGAGAAATAATAAGAGTAGGTTTTTGAACTTTCTCAATAATATTAGCCATAGTATATGTTTTACCAGAACCAGTAACTCCTAAAAGAGTTTGCTCACTAAGACCATTAATAAATCCATTAGATAAAGATTCAATAGCTTTTGGTTGATCACCTAATGGTTCAAATGGAGAAGCTAATTTAAATTCCTTCATAATAATACCTCAATAAATTAATACATATATTTTTATTCATAATCACATAAGAATATTTTTATAGAATATGAAAACTAATAAAAAAAGAAATAAAATACTAAATAAATAAACTACAAATCCATTTTATTAAACTGTTTTTCAAATCTATCATAATAATTTTTAGATGCCTCTTCATATCTATTTAAAATTCCCATAAGAGTACCTGGAATTGCTTCTTTAGTATTTTCATCTTGCTTTGCATATATATGAAACATCTCTTTACTATCTTTAATTATTAATTTAACAAATGGAATATCTATTTTTTTTATTTTAAGATTCTTTATTCTTGCTCTTTTGAATTCTTCAATTATATTTATTTTTTCACCGTTTACAATACATTCTTCTGTTGCAAGAATTTTAATCTTTACATGTGACTTAGTCTTTCTAAAACTCTTTATTAGCTGATTTAATTCATCTTTAGTTAGAAAACCTAATCTCATATATATACTATCTTTAGCATTTTTGATTAAATCCATTTCTTTTTCAATAATCTTTTCTTCTTTTGAAATCAACCACACTGGAGCTTGAACTTCAGATACTTTCTTCTCATATATTGCATTTAATTTTTCTTCACATTGATATAATTCTTCAATTAATGCAATTCTATGATTTTTAAATCCTTCTTTTGGAGGAATTATTTCATAAATTATAGGTTTTCCTCCATTAATTTTAATAAGATCTTTTCTATTTAAACTTTTTAAAACATCATAGGATTTAGACTTAGGAATATCTGCTTCTTTTGATATTTCTTCTGCAGTACCTAATATAAGTTTATTTAATGCAAGGTATACTTTTGATTCATATGTACTTAATCCTAACTTTTTCACAGATTTTATTAAGTCTTTATCCATTATTTAACTCCATAAGTATTATTTTGATTTTTAGATTATTATTTATTATATTATTTTTTATAATATTTAATATTTTATACATTTTACCCAAAAAAAGTATCAATAAATATATAAATTAATATTATAAACTATTAGTAAAGACTCATAGGAAAGATAAAATCATTTATGAAATAAATTTACAATGTATATTTCCTATTAAGTCTTATTAAACAAGGTGTAAACATGTTTTGTTATCAATGTTCTCAAACTGTAAAAGGTACCGGTTGTACCGTAAAAGGAGTATGTGGTAAAAATGATACTGTTGCAAGATTACAGGATAATTTAATCTTTGCAATGAAAGGTATTTCTGCATATAATTATCATGCAAATGAATTAGGTAAAAAAGATGAATCTATAGATGAATTCTTAACTAAAGGATTATACTCAACATTAACTAATGTTAATTTTGATATTGAAGACCTTATTGGATTAGGTCTTAAAGCAGGAGAAACTAATTTAAAAGTCATGAAAATGCTTAAAGAAGCACATATTGAAAACTTTGGAGAACCAGTTCCTACTGAAGTTAAAGTAGGTGCTCAAGAAGGTCCTGGAATATTAGTTACAGGTCATGATTTAAAAGCTCTTGAAGAACTTTTAAAACAATGCGAAGGTACTGGTGTAAAAGTTTATACTCATAGTGAAATGCTTCCAGCACACGGTTATCCAGAACTTAATAAATATGATTCTTTAGCTGGTCAATTAGGTGGAGCATGGATAGATCAGAAAAAACTTTTCTCTAAATACAATGTAGCTATCTTAGGTACTACTAACTGTGTACTTCCACCAAGAGAAGACTATTCCGATAGATTATTCACTTTAGATATTGTTAAAGTTCCAGGAGCTACTGTAATTGAAAACTATGACTTTAAACCACTTATTGATAAAGCTATTGAAATTGGTTCATTAGAATCAGAAGAACTTAGTACTATAAGTACTGGTTTTGGATTAAGTACTATTTTATCACTTGCCCCTAAAATAAAAGAATTAGTTGAAGCAGGAAAAATCAAAAGATTTTTCTTAGTTGGTGGTTGTGATACAATCCATCCAAAAATGGATTATTATAGAGAATTTGTTAAACAATTACCTGAAGATACTGTTATTTTAACTTTAGCATGCGGTAAATTCAGATTTAATGATTTGGAACTCGGAGATATTGAGGGAATTCCTCGTTTATTAGATTTAGGTCAATGTAATGATGCTATTGTAGCTATTGATTTAGCTGTTGCTTTATGTGATTTATTTAACTGTGAATTAAATGATTTACCTTTAACTATTGTATTAAGTTGGATGGAACAAAAAGCAGCTGCTATTTTATGGACTTTATTATTCTTAGGTAAAACAGATATGTTAATAGGACCTATACTCCCAGCTTGGGTGAATGAGGATATATTAAATGTTTTAGTTGAAAACTTTAATTTAGGTTTAATATCTACTCCTGAAGAAGATATTAAAAAAATTATGGAATAAGAAATTATTCCCAAACTAAACATTTTAAAATAAAAAATATTTATTATTTTATTTTTTTAAAAAAAGAGCATCAACTGAATAACCATAGGTGATTTAATGATAAATAAGAAATTTTCATCTAAATGGATAAATATTCTAAAATATGATTATCCGGAGTTATATGAAACTATTATTGATTTAGATAAATGTGTTTTTACAGGAAAATCTTTAGATCCTAAGACTCAAAAATTAATAGCTATTGGAATTGTAGCATCTAATTATAATTCAGAATCTATTGAGAGACAGATGAGAAAAGGAATTAAAGAATTTAGTTTAACTAAAGATGAACTTATGGACGTTTTAAGAGTTGTACTTTTGACTTCAGGAATGCCAACATTTACTAAATCCATTACAATCTTAAATGAATTATTTTAAAAGATTACCCCTAAAATAATTATACAAGAAATAAATAAAAAAAACCGATGTTAAAT
>JAKSUF010000134.1 GCA_024409145.1 archaeon
TGATGGATACTGATAATTTTAAATTTGTGGGTCTTTTAAAGGATAAAAAAGAGTCTAAAGAAAAAACATATAATGGTGTAGTTTCATTTAAATTAGATTCTTTGTTTGTTGAAGAGTTTAGTAGAATCTCAGGTAAGCTTAAAGATTCTTATCAAATTTTATACTCAGATATTTCAGTTGATTCTATTGAAAGAAAATCTTTTAATAAATTATGTATTGAAGCTCCTAATCATTTTTTAACTCTTAGAGTTATGGATGAACCTATGTTAGATGAATTTGAGAAAGTATTAAAATATAAATTAACTGGAAAATTAGAAAAAGGTGATGTTTTTGTATCTACTACTGTTGAGGAGATTAAGAAATATCATGAGTTATATGTAGAAGGTATAATAACTGAAGATGAATTTAATGCTAAAAAGAAACAGTTACTTGATTTATAATTGATGAAGTAAATCTGTTTATTGGTTAATTTATTTATTTTATTTTATTAACAATGGTTAAATAGTTTTTTCTTTTAATTATTAATATTTTATTATTAAATTTATTAATGATTTAATCATCTTCTTTTATCTAATTATATTCGTTTTACAAAAAATATTAAATATTAGTATGTCTAATATAGTTTTGTAGATTTCTTTTTTAAAGTTCTATTTTTTTAATTTGTAAGTATAATCGAAACATTTATATAGTAGTATTAACTTACATAATTATATCGTATGTTAGACATGCCGAGATAGTCTAGCCTGGTAAGGCGCAAGACTGGAAATCTTGTGAGGGTTCTCCTCGCCTGGGTTCAAATCCCAGTCTCGGCGTTTATTAGTATATTGCAATTTAATAATTCTATTTAATAGGATTATAGTTAATGATTTTAGATTTTTTCTAATTTCATTAATATCTTAAATCTAATTTTATTAAGCTTTACGGATTAGATTTATGTTTGCTCTTTTTTAATTGGTTAAATTTATAATCTAGCTATAATTATTTAGTGTGTGTTACTTACTCTATAATTTATAGTAGTATCAATTAGAGTTTATTAAATTTGTTTTATTCTGATATTTGCACTCTTAGCTTTTAGCTAAGTTTTAAATTGTTGAAAAAACTGTGCTTTTTAATAAAAAGCATTCGAATCCACTAATTTTTAACGTCTCGTGGATTCGCTCTATAAAATATATGGAGGTTACTTTATGGAAGACGACTTCAAGCACTTAGTGCGTATATCCAGAAAGGATGTAGATGGAAATAAGAAAATCGAACAAGCTTTAACCGAAATTAAAGGTGTTGGATTATCCTTATCTAGATCTATCTGTCTTATTTTAGGATTAAATGTAGAAGAACAAATCGGTTATACTTCTGATGAAGATATTGCTAAAATCGAAGCTATTTTAGAAAATCCTCAAGAATTTAATGTCCCTGATTGGATGTTAAACAGACGTAAAGATTATACTACTGGTGATGATCTTCATTTAATTGAATCTGATCTTGATATGACTTTAAGAGATGACTTAAACAGAATGAAAAAGACCAGAAGTTACAAAGGAAGAAGACATGAAGTTGGTTTACCTGTTAGAGGACAAAGAACTAAATCTACTTTCAGACACAGTTCTACTGTCGGTGTAAGCCGTTCTAGAAGATAAGACGATTAACTTTTTACAAATTATTAAATTTAGTTAAATTTATACTATTTTAAAATTTATTAATTTATGATTTTAAATAAGGAGATGTGATTATGGGACATCCAAGAAAAGCAAGGAAAAAGTATAATACACCACCTCATCCTTGGAATGCAGAAAGAATTAAAGCTGAAAATAAATTAATGACTAAATACGGCTTAAAAAACAAAAAAGAAATTTGGAAAGCTGATACTTTAGTTAGAAAATACAGTAGGGAAGCAAGATACTTACTTGGTTTCTCTCAAGACCAAGTTGAAGTAGAAAGAAATGAATTATTAGGACACTTAAAAAGATCTGGAATTCTTGAAGAAAGTGCTCAATTAGAAAATATTCTTGACTTAACTGTAGAAGACATTTTAAGAAGAAGATTACAAACTGTAGTTCATCAAAAAGGTTTAGCACGTACTGCTAAAGAAGCAAGAATGTTTGTTGTACATGGACATATTGCTTTAAATGGTAAGAAAATTAACTCTCCAAGTTATGTAGTTAAAAGAGGAGAAGAAGATTTAATTGATTTCTACCCATCCTCCCCTGTAGCTAAACAAATTGCAGAATTTAATCAAGCAAATGCTGAATAGAAGGTGAAGATTTATGGCAAATAATGAAAAATGGGGAATAGCTAATATTTATTCATCCTTTAACAATACTATTTTAACTGTAACTGATATTACTGGAGCAGAAACTATCTGCCAATGGTCTGGTGGAAAAGTAGTTCGTGCAGACAGACAACAATCTTCTCCTTTTGCAGCAATGGAAGCAGCTAACAGAGCAGCTGAAGATGCAAAAGAAAAAGGATTTGTTGGATTACACATCAGAGTAAGAGCTCCTGGTGGAAACGGTCCTAGAAGCCCAGGTCCTGGTGCACAAGCAACTATTCGTGCTTTAGCAAGAGCTGGAATTAAAATAGGTAAAATTGAAGATATAACTCCTATACCTCATGACGGTACTGGAAGACCAGGCGGTAAAAGAGGAAGAAGAGTATAAGAAGGGTTTAATATGGAAATTGATGTCAAAAAACAAGATGGAAATGAAATGGTTTTCATAGTCCGTGATGCAGAAGTTCCTTTTGTTAATGCTATTAGAAGAAGTGCTATGATGCAAGTTCCTAAATTAGCAATTGAGGATGTTTTTATTGTTAAAAATGATTCTGCAATGTTTGATGAAGTATTAGCACATAGATTAGGTTTAACTCCTTTAGTATCTGATTTAGAATCTATTGAAGGTTTAGTAATGCCTGATGAATGTGATTGTGATGCTGAAAAAGGTGAATACTGTCCAAAATGTAGTGTTTCATTTACATTAGATAAAGTTGGACCTTGTGTTGTGTATTCTAGGGATTTAATATCTTGTAGTGACTCAAAAATTAAACCAGTATTTGATACCATACCACTTTTAAAATTAAAAGAAAATCAAGAAGTTGAACTTGAAGCTGTTGCAAAATTAGGACTTGGTAAAGAACATGCAAAATGGGTTCCTACTACAGTCTGTGCTTATAAACAATATCCAAAAATTACTTTTAATGAAGATGAGGATGTTGATTTCTCTGTTGTTGAAGCATGCCCAAGAAATGTTTTAGTAGCAAATAAAGAAGAAGGCAAAATTGAAATTGAAGATATTGAAAATTGCTCTCTTTGTAAAGCATGTATTAGAGCGCAACAAGCAAATCGTTCTAATTATATTAATGTAGGGTATCATGAAAATGATTTTATATTTAAAATTGAAACTGATGGATCAATGCCTCCTAAAGAGGTTTTATTAAAAGCTTGTGATGTTTTAGATAATAAAGCAGACGAGTTTATCACATTTAGTAAAGGAGGAAGCAAATAATGGCTAGAGTAATTAAGAAAACTAATCCTAACCTTATTGCACTTATTAAAAATCTTAGAAAACAGTCTTATGATGAAGAAGCAGCTATCTGGAAAGAAGTAGCTATTAAACTTGAAAAACCTTGCAGAAATCAAGCTGAAGTAAGTCTTAATCATATTAACAGAAATACTGAAGATGGGGAAACTGTTGTTATTCCAGGTAAAGTATTATCTGATGGAAATTTAGACCACAAAGTTACTGTAGCTGCATTAGGATTCACTAAAACTGCTGAAGCAAAATTAGCTAAAGCAGGTTGCGAAGCAATTACTATTGCAAAATTAGCTGAAGAAAATCCTAAAGGTAGTAATGTTAAGATTATGTTATAAGCTTAAGGGGATAGAATTATGATGATTATTAACGGTGAAGGACATATTTTAGGAAGACTTGCTAGTATTGTTAGTAAAAATCTTCTTGAAGGCGAAGAAGTTGTTGTTCTCAACGCTGAAAAAATAATGTTAACTGGTAATAAAGATTGGGCTTATGCTAAGTACAAACAAAGAGTAGATAGAAAAAGTATTTCTAACCCTCGTGACTTAGGTCCTAAATACCCAAGAAGACCAGAAGATATATTCAGAAGAACTGTAAGAGGTATGTTACCTTTCAAAAAATCTAAAGGTAAAGTTGCTTTTAAAGGTTTAAAAGCTTTCGTTGGAGTTCCTGAAGAATATGCTGATGCGGAACTTGTAACTGTACCAGAAGCTGAATATAATAATATTAAAAAAGGAATGGAATTAGGAGAAATTTCTAAACTTTTAGGAGCTAAATTTGAATAAATTCTTTTGAATTTATACAATTTAGATTTTATTTAGAAATTAACTAATTTAAGTTGTTGAAATGTTATACGAATTATTATTTTATAATTAATGATGGAGTGTAATTATATGAAAGTTGTTCATACTAGCGGTAAGCGTAAAACAGCTATTGCAAGAGGTACTGTAAAAGAAGGTACTGGTAAAGTTAGAATTAACAAAGTTCCTTTAGAACTTTATTCTCCAGAACTTGCACGTTTAAAATTAACCGAACCATTAGCTTTAGCAGGAGATGTCGCAGAAAATGTAGATATCAACATTAAAGTTGTTGGTGGCGGAGTTATGGGTCAAGCTGAAGCTGCACGTATGGTAATTGCTAAAGGTTTAGTACAATGGACTCAAGACATGGATCTTAAAGAAGTTTATACTCAATATGACAGAACCATGTTAGTAGGTGACCCAAGACGTTCTGAACCTAAAAAATACGGCGGTCCTGGTGCAAGAGCTCGTAAACAAAAAAGTTACAGATAATTTTATTTATAAAGAATTAAATTCTTATTTTTTAATTCTTTTTAAATTTTACAGTAAATTAAACTATTCTTAGTTTTATTTACTGTTTAAATTATTGTAATTATTAATTTAAATTATTAATAACTATTTCAGTTA
>JAKSUF010000135.1 GCA_024409145.1 archaeon
AAATGGCTTGTAGTTATTTGAGTTGTTAGATTTAATTAAATTTAATTAAATTTATTTGATTGTTAAATTCTAATTTATTTCTTATTTTTATTTAGAATAGCTATTTTTAGGATGAATATTATGGATGAAAGTTTTTTTCAAACACTACGTCAAATTCAAAAGAAAGAACGTACTAATGCTTCTTTAGCAAGAGTGGGTCCAGATTTTTATAAGCAAGTCCATTCTTATATTAATAAGCTTAAACGTTCAGTAGGTAATGACCCTTTTTCTAATGAACACTATCTTTTGAAAGATTCTCAAAGAATAGCTACTGAAATTTGTGAAAGAAGAGAACATAAAATAACTGATGCTGCAGTTATGAATATTCATCGTTCTTATCATCTTTTTTCTAAAGATAATCCTGAATTCGACCTTTTAGATACAACACCTTTAAATCTTACAAAAGAAGAAGAAACTTTATATTTTTCTTTAATTGATACTTTAAAAAATCATAGGTCTAAAATATCTTTAGATAAATTTGCTAATAAAGAGGATAATGAATTACCATCTAATAGACAACCTATTACTAATCCTTTTGATGATGAATCTGCAAATGTTGAAGAATCTCAAAGTTATACTGAAGATTCTAATATTAATAATCTTGATACTGTGGGTAATGATACTGGAAGTAATGCTAATTCTGAAGATTTAAGTTTAAATGAACCTAAAGTTAAACCTTCTGCTCATAGTGCAATCTCTGATAGGTTAAATCAAATTAAAAATGCAAAGATTATTAAAGATGAAAAATATCAATCTATAGATAAACAAATAGCTAATCAAAAATATCCTTCTGGAAATGATTTAGCTTCTAATTCTGATAATACTAAAGAGTTTGATAATTCTAATAATTTAAATCAGTCTAATGATGATGGTTCTTTTAGTAATGATTATGATGACTCAAATGTTGGAAATACTAATGTTCAAAGTCAAGATACTAATTCTAATGGGGAAAATACAGCTTCTAAATCTTTTAATTCTTCAAATAATGAGGTGAAGGTTAGTTCTAAATCTTTTAATCCCACAAATAATAATGTAAATGTTGGTTCTAAATCTTTTAATTCTGGAGTAAATAATGGAAATAAATCTACTTCTGATGCTCCTAATGTTAACAGTTTATATGGTGGGTCTGAGGAATTTATCAATGTTGATGATTTAGAAAAGAATTATGAAGATGATTATTATAATCAGATTAGTAAAGAACCAAATCCTTTTGATGTAGATCAGTTTATTAACAATAGTCCTAATCCTAATAAAAGTTCTTCTAATCATTCTAATGAATCTGCATTACCTAAAAAAGATACTGATAAATGTACTATTGTAATATGTGAAAGTGTTGAAGAAGCTATTGTAGGTATTGATGAAAAAGTATATGGTCCATTCTCTCCTCAAGATATTGTAGTTTTACCAAAAATTAATGCAGAGATATTTATTAATGCAAATAAAGCTAAATTAATGGATATCTAATATATTTTTCATAATTTTTATAATTATGTTCTTATTATTATCATTATTCAATGACTATTTTTTAACTATTCTTGAAATTACTTCAATTAATTTAGATAATTTTATTAATAATATCATATAAATTATTCATATTAAAATGTATTTTAATATTTAAAAAGTTATCTTTATATATTTTTTAAATAGGTTAATATGTTTTATTGCATTAGATTAACAGTAAATCAATAATTTGGGAGGATATTATGAAAAATAGAAATATATTATTCTTTTTATTATTAATTTGCTTATTAAGTATTAGTCAAGTGTCTGCTCAAGATGCTAGTGATTCCTATCATAATGCAACTGGATTGTCTTACAGTGTTATGGCTGTTTTGGATGATAATTCCATTGAGTCTGATGTTGGAGACTTGGAATCTGATTCCATAAGTGTCTCTGATTTGTCTTCTGATTATGAATCAAATCTTAAATCTTATGATTCAAATTCTTTAGATATTTTGTCTTATGAGGGTTCTGATGTGTTGGGAGGTTCTGAGGTTGTTTCGGCTTATGAGGGTTCTGATGTGTTGGGAGGTTCTGAGGTTGTTTCGGCTTATGAGGGTTCTGATGTGTTGGGAGGTTCGGTGGTTAAAACCAAATTAAGTACAAACTCTTCCAAACAAATCTATGCTCAATTAGGTGAAACTGAATACTATATTAAACTCCTTGATGTAAATAGAAATCCTTTAAGTGGTCAATTAATCTCTCTTGATGTGTTAAATGATACTTTTAGTGCACATTATGAATCTTTAACTAATGATGCAGGTGTTGCTACATTCCATTTTCATTTAGATGTTGGAATTTATCAATTCCAAAGTTCCTATGGAGGTAATGGGAATTATAGTTCCAGTTCTTTTGGAACTGAAATTAAAATAATGTCTACGATTTTATCAAATGATCTTACTACTCATGTCTCTAAAAGGAAACCTTTTGTAGTGAATGTTGTAAATAGTGATGGAACTTATGCTTCAGATATCACAGTACTCTTTGAAATCAATGGTAAAATTTATAATCGTACAACTGACTACTTTGGACAAGCTAAATTGGATGTTAAATTGGATAAAGGAACTTACAGAGTTAAAACAACTGCTAATAGTTTCAGTATTTATAATACAATAACTATTGTAGATAATAAGTATTATATAAATTCCACAAACTTTCATAATTACTTCAATGAGTTAGGTATTCTAAAGGATCAGTATGGAAATTCAGAACTTGTATTTTGTGGGGACTTTAAGGATTTCGGTGTAATAACAATTAATTCTCCATCTATTATATATGGGGAAAAAGGAAAGTTTTACAATACTGTATTTCATCTTCAAAGTCCAGACATTAGTTTGAGTAATATTTGTATGTATTTAACAGATTCTTTCAAACTTAATGAATATGCAGGTATATTCATAGATGCACCTTATATTTCTGTATCTAATATTTTCATGAATTATACTGCTCCAATAGATAAAAGTGCCATTGGGGTACTTTCATATGATAGTGAAAACCTTCATTTGATTAATAACACTATTGTTCTATCTGCATGTGGTAATGGTGATTATTATTGGGGTGTTGGAGTTTATTATAGTGATTCTTCAACAATATCTGGTAATAACATTACTTGTAGTCTTCCTCTTAGAAATGTTGATTGGACAAATGGATATTCTACTGGAATTAAAGGTGATCATGTTGCAGGAGTTGCAGTTCAATCTTCAGATGATTTGATATTTATGGATAATTATGTGAATGTTTCTGTAAACTCTAGAACAAGTGGTTATCCTACTATAGATGCAGTGATTATTCATTCTTGTGATTATGCGAATATCTATCGTAATATAATTCTTGAAGAGGATTTCATAACTCCAAATGGAACAGATAATTATTTATATGCATTAGATGTTTATATGTCTAATCATGCTAATGTTTTATCAAATGAAATTCATGTTAAAACAAGTGGTGGGATGCTTTCTCATGGTACTGCTTATTGTATTCAAGTTGCAGGTCCTTTAAAAAACCTTACTATTGCATATAATAATCTTTCAACCATAAATAATGGTCCGAATCTTGGAATTTATTCTCAAAATAGTGTTGGTGAGACTCAATTGTTTATATTAAGTAATCATATTAATGTAACAGGTCTTGCAGGATTGCATGAATGGGCTTTGGTTGCTGGAATTGAAGTTCAAGATACTAAAGATGTAATTTGGAATAATACAATTGAAGTCCATAATCTCTTAAATTCAACTAAAGGAAATGCTTATGGTATAAGTTATTCTCAAAGTACTTCAGGAAATCATAGTTATGATATTCAATACAACAAAGTAATAACTGATAGTAAATATGCTGTATATATTAATGCTGGAGGTTATATCAAAGATACTATTGTTTCTAATAACTATCTAGTTACAAAACTTAATGAAGGAGATGATGCAGTTTATGTTGGAGGAGATGGGAATTACATTGGTGGAAACAATGGAGATGGTAAAACTTTGGATTCCATCCCTGAAAACTTACTTAGGTTGCTTAATGCTTTGAATTCACGAGGTAGTGGATTTTCTGGTCATTATGGTTATACTGCTGGATTAAAGGACAATGGTGGAGACTCTGTTTCTAATACTGATGAAAATTCTAGTTCCAATACTTCTGTAAATAATGGTACTGATAACTCAAATGGTAATAGTAATAATTCTGGAGACAATTACAATGGAAGTGGTAATTTTCTAACAGATAATGGAAGTTTTAAGGATAATCCTTCTCCAGGATTTTCTGGAAATGAATTAGGAGCTTCTTCAAATGATGGTGCTTCAGGTGCTTCTGCTGCAAATACTTATGAGTTGAGTGAAAAAGACATTTCTTCATTTAAAACTACTGACAATTATTCCTTGTTAGTTGTTCTGATTGTAGTTTTACTATTGATTATTGGTTATAAGAAGAAAGGAAGACTAAATTAATCATAATTCTTAGTTATTGGTTATAGGAAGAAGACGGGATTAATCATAATTCTTAGTTATTGGTTATAAAAAATGAATATTGGTTGTATTATTGTCTTATTGTTTTTGTTATTAATTACAATAATTAGTGATTGTGGTTTAAATAGCAGATTAATTGGTGATTGTAGTATTTGTTGTTTGTGGTTTAAATAGCGAATTAATTAGTTTTTTAGGTGTTAAATACACCTTCTATTTTTTATTTTTTAATTAGTTTTTTAGGTTTTATTTTTTCTTTATTTTTTAATTCAGGGTTTTAACTTTGGTATTTTTAATTTTTTACTCTTTTTACTATTTTTAATTTTTTTAGTTTTTTTAGATTCTTTATCTTTTTAGATTTTTTATGTATAGTTTACTATTTATTACTTTAATTTAATTTTTATTAGTTGTGTGTACTTTATTATTTGTTTTAAGTA
>JAKSUF010000136.1 GCA_024409145.1 archaeon
ATGCGCAATATTTTTGATTTTTGTGCGCAATATTTTTGATTTTTGTGAGCAATATTTTATTATTTATTAATATGAAAAAATATAAAGTAAATAACTCTTTTATGCTCCTATTTGGTTATCAAATTAATAATTTTTTTATTTCAGAAAGAGTAATCTTCTTAATTGACTGATCATTATTGGAAATTAAAATATCAACAAGTTCTTTCTTTTCATTTTGAATATTAATTACTCTTTGTTCTATAGAATTTTCTGCAACAAGTTTAATTACTTCAACATTATGAATTTGGCCAATTCTGTGAGCTCGATCTGAAGCTTGATTTTCAGCAGCAAGATTCCACCAAGGATCCAAATGTATAACAGTATCGGCTCCAATAAGATTCAATCCGGTTCCTCCGGCTTTTAGAGAAATTAATACAACTTTAATCGTTTCATCATTATTGAATTTCTCGCAAATATTAACTCTTTCTTTTGCAGATGTTTCACCAGTAATAACTTCATATAAAATACCATTTGATTTTAATTTCTTTTTCACAATTTCAAGAGCAGAAACAAATTGAGAAAACACTAAAATCCTATGGTTTTCTGAGGTTTTTTTGTTAATTATATCAACTAGTGTATTTATCTTTCCTGAACCACCAGTATAGTTTTCAATAAATAATGACGGGTCAACGCAGAGTTGTCTCATCCTTGTTAAAAATGAAAGTATTTGTATTGTGTCTTTGGTATCCGCTTGATTTAATTTACGTTTTAATTCAACCCGATAAGAATCGTAAAGTTTTCTTTGTTCCTCTAACATCTCACAAGTTATATAAACCTCGTATTTTTCAGGTAATTGTTTCAGGACATCTTTTTTTCTTCTTCTTAAAACAAATGGCGAAATTAAAACTTTTACTTTTTTAACATATTCTTCATTTGATTCATAAGAAGATTTAAAATCAGCAAGCGATTGTAAATATTCAGGCATCAAAAAGTCAAATATTGACCAAAGATCATAAATATTATTTTCAATTGGAGTTCCTGTTAATGCAAATTGGTGTTTCGATTTAATTTTTTTGACCGCATTTGTTTTTTTAGCAAAAGCATTTTTAATATATTGAGCTTCATCAAGAATAACGCAATCGAAATCAATAGAACAAAATTTATCAATATCATTTCGTAAGGTGTCATAAGAAATCAAGACAACACATTTACCAGTTATTTTTTTAATAGATTTTTCTCTTTCCTTTGACAAACCGCTGATTGGAATTACTTTGGTCTTATTAGAAAACTTGTTAAACTCATTCATCCAGTTAAAAACAAGTGATTTTGGACAAACAATCAAAACTGGTCCGTTAGGTTTAATTTCGTTTAAAAACCCTATAATTTCAATGGTTTTTCCTAATCCCATGTCATCTGCAAGAATACCACCAAGACCATATTTATAGAGTGTTTTTAACCATTTAATTCCGTCTTCTTGGTATGGTCTTAATTCACCATTAATAAGATTTGTTTCAATACTGGCTTTATCAAAATGTTTTATCTCTTCGAAAGCATCTTCAAGATACTTATCAATATTAACTTTATTGTTTCCTTCTAGTGATTTAAATGCGCAGTAAAGAGGTGCTTTTGCAGTATGAATAACTTTTTTATTTTCTATCAATTTATAGTTTTCCAATTCAAGCGCAAAGTCTTGTGCACTCTCATTATTTAAATCAATAAAATTTTCTCCGATTAGAATGTATTTTTTCTTTCTTTTTATTGCGTTATAAATGCTAAGGAGCTCTTCTTCTGAGAATTTAGAAGTTTCTAATGTAACATCAAGTATTGAGCCTTTTAATTGAACTCTTATTGATGGTGGTGAAAAAATTGAGACTTTTTTGTTAACAAGATTTTCTGACAAATAAACTTTACCGAAAGATTTAAAATCTGTTAGTGAACTATTCAAAAATTTGAAAATATCACCATTTTCATCAATTGTTAAATTTTTAAAATCGTAGCTTTCAAGTAAGGAATAATAATCACGAATAATTTGATTTTCAAATTCATCAGTTATTGAAGTTGGATCCACTTCTTCGCTATTGCGCAATAATTTGTTATTACAGGTAATTTTCTTATCTACATAATCAAAATATGAATCAATGCTAAGTGTAGATTCTTTTATTAATTTATTAACATCTTCATTTATAATGAAGTGCTCAGGAAACTTATTAATATAAATATTTTTAAATGAAACTATTTGTTTCCTTATATTTGAGTGAGGATGAGCTTTAAGCAAATGAAATAAATCAGAAATCTCCTTATGATTTGATAATGGAGTAATAGTAAGATTTTCATCGTCTCTAATAAAGTCGTTGCCAAAAAATTTTATTCTTTTTTCATCTAAAGATGTCAAAATTTTAAAATCGTCATTAATGATAAATTTCAATTCTATAGGTTCATTTTGAACATAATACCTACACTCATCAATATAAACATAGTTCCCTTTTGAAATATTTAAAAAATCATCAATTTGTTTATTAATATAGTTGTGTGGCGAAATTAACTCTCTCCTTGCAACATCATGTAATAAATACAGTATTATATTTTTAGAATATTCATCAAAAACTTCAATATTATGTATGAATGCTAGCTCTTTTCCGTACTTAAAGTACTCATTATTAAGTACTAATCTTAAAAACTTGTTAAAATCTTTAATTTTATATTTCTTTGCATAACCAACATAAAGTTCAATTACAAAATCATTATTATAAAAAGTTTCGAAATGAACCTGTATATTTACTTTATTAGACTTATCGATTTGATTAATGAGTTTTTTGCTATCTAATACATTGTTTATTTCTTTATCGAATTCTTTTTGATCAACAATAATCTGTCTATTTGTTTCAAAATCTTCAAATTCATTTAATTTTAAAATTATTTCATCTTTATGATCTAAATAAAATTTTGCAAGCATCATTGAAACATGTGGACAATAATCTTCATGATAATATTCGTTAATCTCACATATATTACAGTCAAAATCAACTAATCCACTTGAATCAATAGTAAAATAAACTAATTTTAAATCTGATTCTTTTAAATAAAGTTCTAAAAGCAAATATGGTCTTTCATAGTTTTCATCAAAATTAAATGAGTATTTATATTCGAAATATGTAAAAAAATCTTCAAAAGATTTTTGATTAACATTATTTAGGGCTTCTATAAAAATATCTTTAAGCATAATTTAGAACCTATCATATCTTTCGCTAAATAAATCAAACAAAAATAGATTATTCGGTAATTTTCCAATCAAATCAATCATTGCTCGACTAGAATAATGGTATCTTCTTAAAACATATAAGTTATTTACTAATAATTGATAATTCTTGGGATTAATTTTATTAAAATTATTTGTCAAATATGAAATTAATTCTGATTTTGGATTTGAAATTGAAAGAAATGGAATTAATTCAGATATATCAAATTCCTTAAATATTTCATCTTCTATTTTAATCCATTTCACGAAAGCTAATTTGTTCTTTCCAATAGCATTAATTTCGGAATCAAAATTATAAAAATTCAAATAATTAAAAATATTTGATGTTGCGATTTCATATAACTCTTTCGCGCTAAAATCTTTTTTTCTAAAAATAAATAAAAATGCAGATTGAATAAAATCACTAGGTATATAAACTGTTCTTTCGATAGATAATAATTTTGAAGTATCTAAGCACACAATTGCATCTAATATTGAAGCTAAAACTGTGAATTTTTTCGAAGGGTTTACATAGCTATGTAAGAAAATTTGATATGCTTTATTTACTAAATTTTGAACAGATGGGTTATCTTTATCATTTAATGATAAAAGAATTTCTTTAAAAGTATCATTAAAAAACAAAGGAGAGATAGCATAAAAAATTAAATCTTCAAAATTAGGTGATTTGTTTCTTAAGAAAATTAAAATATATTCTTCAAAAACTTCCTTTTTACATGACGATAAATAATCAACAATATTGAAAAAAGAATCTAAAGATGAAAAATTGCCCAATCTATATAAAGATAGAGCATCCGCTTCAATCAAACGCTGTTTAGAAATGTTTACTTGCTCTTCAACGTGATTATAATATTTTTCTTTTAAAAGTTTCAAAAAAGCATATTCATGTTTGCAAAGTCCTTTAACAGGACAATTACATGTAATTTCTACATTATTATTCTTAGTTAAAATAGAAACATAATACTGACTAGTGCCATTAACAATACCCGTTATTTTGTTACCTTGAATTGAAATTTGATTTATATGATTAGTGTTTATGTAGTTTTTTGCTTTTGTTTTAGTAAATTCGTTAAAAATACCTTCATATAATTCATATTTAATAAATTCACCAAGATTGACTTTTTTGTCTAAAAAATACATTGAATTATCTAAAATTGTATGCATTTTTTTATCTTTAAAAAAGACATCTAGCGTTCCGTCTTCTTTAGATAAAACAACACCAGGTCCTAAACTTCTATGTCTGATTAATCTAAATATCACAATTTTTATTTTATCATTTTTAAAAATTTTTAATACTTTTTTAAAAAATGATTATCCACCGGACAATGAAGTGAACTGAAAAAGTTGGACCAAAACTTTGGAGGTTTACTTCAACTATCTGGGGTTTAACTCGCTCAGCGTTTGCACATTATTTACTTTGCTTTTTTCTTGAAATATATTTTAAATTTGTAATGCTCAAACGAAGTTTTATTAAATTATATTTAATAATTAACAAAAGAACCTCTGTGCGAAATTGAGACATATTAACGCAACAATTTTAAATATTTCTTTGAATTTTTCGGAACTTTTTTGTTGTGTTAAGTTTGTCATTTAACAAATGTAAAATCATTTAATGTTTTGTTTTTTTTAAGCTCGCTTTTTATAAAAGATAAAAGCAATCAATGAAATAGATGATAAACATAAAAAGGAAATTA
>JAKSUF010000137.1 GCA_024409145.1 archaeon
CTAATTTGATTTATTTTTTTATATGTATATTTTTATTTTATTTTATTTTATTTTATTTTGAATATGAACATGATTAAGGTTGTGTAAATATTAAAGTTTATTATACTTGTGGGGCTTGTTTTTTAAGGCAAGCTAAAGAAGCTGCAGAGTTATCTACTGATGATGAAGATCTTAGATTTAAATTAATTCAAGATGTTTTGTCTTTTTTATCTAACGAATTTAAATATGATACTCAATCTAATTCTACTGGGACAAGAATTCATCAGTATATAAAAAAGGAAACTGGTTGTTATGATCCTTATAAATCTGAAAAAGTTAAGGGTAATGAAATTGCTTTAAGTCTTCTTCCTAAAGTTCGAGATTTGCTCAATGATGATAGTGGTCTTGAAACTTATATTAAAATCGCTATTGTAGGGAATATTCTTGATTTTGGGTCTTTTGGTCTTAATGCAGATATGGAACAATTAATTAATGAGGGACTTAAAAAGAATCTTGTAATTAATGATATTTCTTTATTTGAAGAAGCTTTAAGTAATCATGATGAAGTTTTATATTTGGTTGATAATGCTGGTGAAATTGTATTTGATAGATTACTTATTGAGAAAATCAAATCTTATGGGGTTAATGTTACTGTAGCTGTTAAAGAAAAACCGATTCTTAATGATGCTTGTATGGAAGAGGCATTGGAGGCAGGTTTAGATGAAGTTGCAAATATTATTTCTACGGGTGCAGATTCTGTAGGTATAGTTGAATCTATGGTTTCTGATGAATTTTTAGAATATTTTAAGAAATCTTCATTCATTATATCAAAAGGTATGGGTAACTATGAAGGGATTACTGAGATGGATTTAGACAATCAGGATGTTTTTGTTCTTCTAGCTACTAAATGTCCAGCTATTTCTAAATCGCTTTCTGTTGAGGAAGGTTCTCATATTTTATATAAATTAAATTAAATTAAATTAAATTAAAATTTTTTAATAATTTTTTTATTTTTATTTTTTTTTTTTAATTAAATTGTTAAATTAAAATTATCTTAAAGGTTTATTATGAAAGTTGGATTTATTGGTTTCGGGGAAGTTTCATATAGATTATCTAAAATATTATTTGATAAGGGGTTTGATGTATTAACTTCCGTGGAAGGACGGTCAATTAAAACTAAAGAATTGGTTGGATCTATTGATTATATTAAGTGTCTATCTAATTTTGAAGAAGTTGCTAAAAAGTCAGATATTCTTATTTCTGCTAATAGTCCTAATAGTGCATTAGCTATTGCTCTTAAATATGGTTCTTTAACTGAGGGTATATTTTTGGATTTTAATAATATTTCTCCAGATACTTCAAAAAGTATTGCTAATTTTTTATCAGATGACCATTTTGTAGATTCTGCTATTATGGGTAAAGTCCTGTCTGATGAGATTAATATTTTTTTATCTGGGAAATTAGCTAATAAAATAGCAAATTATTTTGATAGTAGTTCTGATATTAAACTAACTGTTGTCAGTGAGAACATTGGTGATGTTAGCTGTTTAAAAGTTCTAAGAAGTATGTATACAAAAGGAGTTTCTGCACTTCTTATTGAAACTTTTGAAACTGCAAAGAAATTAGGGTTAGATGAAAGTTTATGGGAAATATTGGAATTAACTGAGAATAATTCCTTTATTGATTCTTCTAAATCTAGAATTAATAATTCTTATAAGTCTTCTAAACGTAAATATGAAGAACTTGAAGAAGTTTTAAATTTTGTATCTTTGGTAAATGATGATGAACAGGATAATATGATGGTTGAAGTTACAAGAGATAAATTTAGAGTATTGAAAAATAAATAGAATGACTATTTAAAATAATAAATATTATAATTATTCTACTTGTGTTTATTTATCATGGATGGTTATTTTTACTCTGTAATCATCTCTTCTGTTTTTAATTAATTTTCCACTTACTGGAATATATCTTGAGTCTAATATGTATCTAAGATATGTTACTTCTTTAGAAGGTAATTTGAGATTTGTTTTTACTTTTATTTTTCCTTTTTTAATTTGACATGAAATTTTGTTATTTTTATCAATAAATAATTGTGCATCGATATTTTCTTTTAACTTTTTAGCTTCAAATTTTGTTAAATTAAGACCTGCTTCAAGAGTTAAAGGTAAATTATCTAATTGGATTCCTAATCTAAAGTTTTTATTCGCTTCTTTAGCTGGAACTCCTTTATCCACTTCACTTGCTACATACCATGCTCTTTCAATTGTTTTAGCTATTGTTTGTCCTTCTGGTATTATTCCTTGTGTTTCATAATTTTTCATAAGATTTAAAACTTCTTCTTTTGTAACTTCTTCTTCAAGGGCAGATGCTGCAAGACGAGTCATTACGGGCCCATATCCTGCACGTCTAAAACTTGCCCAAATAGATTCGTCATCTTTATAAAATCGACCTTCAATAATTTTATTTATTGATTTACCATTTAAATATGCGATATTTGTAAGATTAGGTCTAGAATATGTATTCATTTTATGTTTTAGTAATTTTATATTACGTTTTTCTGGTATAGTTCCTTTAGCTATTTCTCGTTCTAAAATTTCAATAGTTGATTTTGGAAGTATTTTTTTAACATTATTTGGAATAACTAAATCATTTTCAAGGATAGCTTTTCTAATGAATCGTCCTGAAATTTTACGCGGTGCATTAAGTTCTTTAATTAAATGAAAATTTAGATTTTTTCCTTTTTGTCCTAAAAATTCGTTAATTGCATACCATCTAATTACATTACGATTTGGGAAGTCTTGAGGGATTCCTAAGAAATTGCCTTCTTCTATGAATTTTTTTGAATATTTTTTTACTTCATCTAATGAAATGTCTGCTGCAGTTACATAATCTGTTACTCCATCATTAATCATTTTAGAAAGGCGAATAGGAACACTATAAGATAAAACTAATCTATGGTGGAGTCCTTCTATTCCAAATACTTTATCTGCTCCTAGTGCTAAAGCCATTTCTTTTCTTATTTCAAAAGGTGTAAAAAATGGGGCATGGTTTGCACTATATCCTTTATTTAAGTAAATTGCTAATTCTGTTTCTTTTTCATTAGCTATTTTCTTACCTTCTTTTATTAATTTTTCATGACCTTTATGTACTGGATCAAAATCTGCAATTATTCCAATCATGTTAAATTCTCATCATTATATTAATATTTGTTTGTAAAAATGTTTAAAATTCCAGTAATTAATAACCAAATTCCTATTAATGAACCTAAAAGTATTTGGCTTTTAATATAAGTTCCAAGTATTATATAAATTACTCCAAATATGATTCCAATTATACCCATCCAAAAACCATATTTTTCTTCCCTATTTCCAATAATTATAACTAAACCGATTATTATTAAGAATATTCCTGCAAGATAAATTGTAAGTGCAGTTAAGAAAGAGAATAAACTTGGGTTAAAAATTAATCCTAAACTAACTATAAGCATTATTATTCCAATAACTACATTTAATAATCCTTTAGTTGTATTGTAATCAATTTCTCCGATTCCATTTATGAGTAAAAATATTGCTAGTAATAATACGGATAATCCTAAAATATTTGATGCACTTATGATTCCCATTAAAGGACCTGCGATTATAATAATTCCAAGTAATATTGATATTATACTAATTGTTATATTTTTCAAATTATGCCTCCTAGTTTATTATTATAAATTAATTTATTATAGTTAGTATAATGGTAAATGTTTTATTGAAGTTTTAGATTTGTTTAATTCTGAAAATTTAACTTCAGCTATCCACTCTTTTTTACAAGAACATTCATATTCTATTTGACTTTGGTCAAAATTAGAATCAATAATCATATATTTTAATTCTTTATTACATTTTTTACAATTATATGGTCCTCTTCTAGATCCAAAACCTGAAGTATCCATGAGTGCAGGGATATCAACTTTTTGTCTAATTGTATTTATTACTTCGATTACTGACCAAATCCATGGAGGTTGATAAGAACCTCTTCTCCAAAGTCTTTCTATTAAAGTTCCTTTATGGATTGTTGCTGGACAACATGAAACTCTATCTACTCCTATATTTTCACAATATACTGCTGTTTCTATAGCTTCATTAATTGCTTCTTTTTCTGAAATTAATATTGGTTTTACAAAAATATATCCTTTTGATTTAATATTATATTTTTCTTTAGATTTTTTTATAATATCTATTGCTTTTTCAAAACTTTTATTATTAAATCCTTTATTAATTTTATTTAATCTGGTTTCTTCATTTGAAGTTTCAAGACCAATACTTATTTCAAATAATTTATCTCCAAGTATTTCAAATATTTCATCTAAGACTTTTTCATTAACATATTCTGGTCTTGATTCAACAACAATTTCGCTAATTTCTTTACATTGTGATAATTTTTTAAGAATATAATCTCTTGCTTCTATAGGGACTTCTTCGGGATTTAAAAAACTTCCTGATGCAAATAATTTTATTGCTATTTTTTCTCCAGATTCATAATCTTCTTTAAAATCATGTTTGTTAAATTCTCTCTCAAATAATTCAATAATTTTTTCTGTCTCTATAGGTTTAAGATAACAATCTGAGATGTAACTACACATTGTACATCCTCCACTTGGTCCAAGAGCCCAAGAACATCCTGGTGTAGGTAAGATTAAGAATATTGTTTTTCCTTTTCCAGAATATAATAAATCTTCTTGATACCAACTGGTAGCTAATCTATCAATATCTTTAATTTTGGATTTTTCAATAGATTTATCTCTTATTTCTTTTGTTAAGTCTCTAATCTCCATTATTTCATCCTTAAATTTTAATTTTTTTTTAAAAAATTAATTAATAT
>JAKSUF010000138.1 GCA_024409145.1 archaeon
TATTCGCTAATTTTTTAAAAATTATCTAAATTTAATATTGGTGGGTTTTTGTGGAAGAGTCTAATAAATTAGTTAAAGGAATATCTTTGATAGCTATTGGTGCAGCTATTATTTATATGAGTGTAGCTTTTCGCCTAATAGATTTAATCTTGTTCTTAGGAGTTATTATATTTGTTATTGGTGTAATATATTTAATTCTTGCGGCAATAATTTTATTTTATGATGGGACTTTAGCTAGCACAGCTAAAAATATCACTAATTTTGTAGATTCTAAATCTAAAGGTTCTAAGTTAAAATCTAATAGAAATCCACGTAATTCTAGAAATTCTAATATTGCATCTAATATTAAAAATGCTAATTTAGGATTTAATATTAAAAACTCTGTTTTAGACTCAAGTGGTTTAAACCATAAAGAATCTTCCAGTATTTTACAATCTTATGGTGGACGTAATAATAATCAAAAGTCTTCTGCTTCCTTTTTAGGCCCATCTAGGAATAAAGAATCTAATAGGGCGGATAACTCTAATAGTTATTATTCCAGAAACAATAATGCAAATTCTAATAACTATATGAAAGAAAGATCTAGTTCTATTCTTAATAATCTTAGGTCTAAAGATTCTAAATCTAACTCTAAAGCTGTTTTAAGAACTCGTCCAGAGTATAATGATAGTTTTGCTAATGTTTCAGATTATGATGAATATCAAGAATCTTTTGAAAAATCAGATTATGTTGATTATGAAGAATATCAAAAAGAATCTAACGATTTTTATCAAGAGTCTAAATTAGATGAACATGATTATGATTCTGAAAATGATGGTTTTAATGAGGAGTCTTATGATTATTTAAATAATAATTATGTTCCTCCCCTTAGGGAATTAAACTTTACTCCTAATTATGAAAAACCTATGAGAATTACTCGTAAACCTCGTAGAAAATCTCCTGAAAAGATTGATGTTCATAATGTTCCTAAACGAAGTTCTGATGGTTCTAGATTAATTCTTAATGATAATACTTATTTGGAATTTGAAAAAGACCCTATGATTAAAGCAGTTCCTCATAGAAAAACTTATGATGAATTAGCTAGAGAAGTTATTGTTCCTATTCATGAGAGTTCTGAGGAGTATGTTTCTCCAGTTCAAGAAGACTCTCATTTAGTTGATGTTTATACTGATTTCAAATCTGATGATGAATATTTACCTTATGATAAAGAATTTGTTATTGATGATTTAGATGATGATTTAGATGAGGATATTTCTGTAATTGCTCCTATTGCTCCAATTAAAACTGAAAATTTACCTCAACCTAAATTTAAAGATATTAATTCAGAATCTGCAATTAAAGTAGATCCTAATAATCCTGAGTCTTTACCTATTCCAAGATTATTAAATAGTTATGTTATTTGTGAGAATAAAGGTATTTTAACTTCTAAAGATGCATTTGAAGAAGTAGCTACTCATGCTAAATCTGAAATTTTACTTGAAGCTCCAGATATTCGTGAGATGGGTGAAGTATTCTTATTAGCTTTAACTAAAGTTAATTCAAGAGTCATTATTCCAGAACTCGATACTTCTGATTTATCCTATGTTCTTTTAATCTCTTCTTTAGTTAAATCTGGAATTCAAGTTAGAACATTACCTTCTGTCGATTCTTTTAATTTAATTGGTGATTTATCTCATGCATTAATTATCTCTAATAATCCTGAAGATGATTTTGAATATGGTGCAGTTTATGATGATGAAGATTCTGTTAGAGGTATCAAAGAGTTATTTGAATCTTCTTGGGATATTGCAGAAGAATTAGATTTAAATCAATAATCAAGTGGTGTAAATATGGAAATAAGATGGTTAGGTCATTCTGCTTTTGAAATTATCAGTAATGAAAATGTTAAGATTTTAATTGATCCTTTTATAAGTAATAATCCTTCATGTTCTATTCCTGTTGAAGAATTAGATGCTGATATTATTTGTATTACTCATGGACATTCTGATCATTTTGGAGATGCTATGGAAATAGCTAATAAAAATGGTTCTTTAATTCTTACAAATCATGAAATTTCATTATTTTTAGATGAACAAGGAATTGAAGCTAGTGGTATGAATATTGGGGGATCTGTTGTAGCTAAAGGAATTAAATTTACTATGTTGGATGCAAAACATTCCTCTTCAATTGATTTTGTTGATGAGATTATTCCAGGAGGAGACCCTGCTAGTTTTTTAATTACTTTAGAAGACGGTACTAAAATTTTCCATGCGGGCGATACTGGTTTATTTTCAGATTTGGAAAATATTGTTGGAAAGATTTATAAACCTGATATTGCAATGGTTCCTATTGGTGATAGATTTACTATGGGTACTTTTGAAGGAGCTTTAGCTACTATGTGGATTAATCCAAAAATGGTAATTCCTATGCATTATAATACTTTCCCTGCTATCGCTCAAGACCCTGCAGTATTCTCTAACTTTGTTAAACAGCTTCGTCCAGAAGTAGAGGTATTAATCTTAAATCCTATGGAATCTTGTGTACCTCAATTAAAAAAAGAAGATTAACTAATTTTTAATTATTAGTTAGTTTTTTTTTAGTTTTTTTTTAATTATTAGTTAGTTTTTTTTTGTTTGGTTTTTTAGTTTTTTTAGTTTATGTATTGTATATTTCAATAGTAATATATTTAAATATTGTAAACTGGTGATGGTATTATTGGTATTTAATTATTTTATTATTTTATAAAATCACATTTTCCACTTGGTAAAATCCTTACAATATCATCCAAGGTTAATCTATCATCTTCATTTATTTTTGCTAAAATTTGTTTAGCCATTGCTTCTTTTTTTGTATAACCTGGTTTTATTTTTACAAATTTGTTAGTATGTGCTTTCATCGCATCAATAGGCCCTACCATTACTCGTTTATCTCCATCGTATTCGACAAGACCAATTGCTAATTCTAATTTTGCTGAACGGATATAATTTCTATGTCCTCTAACTATAAATGCTCCTTTTTTCACATATTCTCCAGGGTTTGGTGTTTTAGAAACTTGGTCTGGAGTAACCCAATATACGTCTTGCAATCCATAACTTTTTGACCAAGCACTTGAAAAAGATGCTGCAAAGATAGCAGATTCTTTAAGCAAGTTTTCATCTGCTTCTTTCCCACCTAATTTAACTGCTACAGATGGAGCTCCATGTATATCTGCATGTAAATAGATATCATTTGAATCTAAATATTTTTTAACAACTGTCTCATTTGTATTTGCATCACGTCCACAAACAACTAGAGTACCGTCAGAAGATAAGAACCATCGAAGTTTTTCATACCATTTAAAGTTCTTTTTAACTCTTTTTTGAGGGACCATGATGTTTAACATAGCTTTTTCTTTTTTAGTTTCCATTTCAGCTAATTGTTTTTTAGTTATTTCTATAGCTATTTCTGCACCTTTGATTTTACGTTTTGCTTTTTTAGCTTTTTCATAATAAACTTCGGCATTATCATTTATTGATTTTTTACAATCAAGACCAATACTAATTTCTTCAATTTTTATCACTATATTTCCTAATGGGTCAAGAGATTCATATATTTGTGCTTCAGCCATTCCTTCTTTTTTAGCTTTTTTTAATATTTTAGCTATTTCTTTCCAACCATAATCTTTTGTTCTTGCAGTTAATATTACATTTAAAAGGTTTTCAATTTGTGAATAATTTGTATAAAGAAGTTCTCCTTTCTTTTGAGATTTTTCTATTGTGTCTTTAAATCCTTCTAAAGTCTCAGTTTGTTTTTCTAATCTTTTAGCAAATTTTCCAACTTTTTTATTCCATGCAGCTTCTTGAATATTAGTTATTTCATTTTTCACTTTACTAGAATAAAATTCATCACAAGCTTCATTAAATGTTTCGTATTCTTTTTTATTGAAATTTTCATATTGTTTTAAACTAATAGGAATTACATCTTCTTTAGATTTAATATTTTTATCTTCAGAATTTTCAACAAGATTCTTATTAGATACAATCACTGGTGAAAATTCCTTGTTCTCTAATGGTTTAAATACGGATTTTAAGTTGTTAAAAATTGTGTTTATATCATTATCACTCAATTCTTTACAATTGGTTTTTTTGTTGATTTCAGTATTAACAAGAATTTCTTCAGCATATAAACTTCCAAGACCATTACGTGCTAATACTTTTACAATTTCACTGTCTTGGTCATTTATTAATTCTATAAACTCGTCTTTGCTAAGGGTGAATGGATTAATTCCATTAGATTTTGGGAAAATATATTCTCTTTTTGCACTTATATCCCTGTCACTCCAGTGTTTACGTTTTAAAGGAGTTATGATGTTGTTTTCTTCATCTAATAAAATAATATTTCCCTGTGCAAATAATTCTATAATAAGTGTATAGACTTGATCCTTTTTCATTTTGATTACAATTACCCTATCAAAATTGTGTTGTTCTATACTAAGTACATGTGCTCCCTTTACTCGTTTTCTAAGAAGCATTGGGAAATGTGGAGGGTTTTTAGGGTTTGTAAGTGGATATTGACTTATATGTGCTCTTGATCCTGCTTGCATTACAAAATCTAATCTTCCTATTCCTGCTTTGTGGAATCTTATCACTACTGTATCATTAGTTGGTTGAAATGATTTATCTACTCTTGCACCTTCTAATAAATCGTTTAATTCTTGGCATATGGTATATACATCAACATTAGACATTGTTTTCATTTTATCCCTCTTTGTAATGATAATTTCAATAATTTGATATGGTTTATTATTTGATTTTAATTAGTATAGTATTATTTATTAATTTTATTTATTATTTTTAGTTTTATCTATTAATATTAATTTTATTCCTTT
>JAKSUF010000139.1 GCA_024409145.1 archaeon
AATAACAAATAAAATAATATGAATCCAGTAATAAAACCTAAAATTAAATAATATATTGGATTATAACCTATAATATCATCATTATAATTTTCTATTTTAAGACTCTTTTCATTAAAAATATTTTTTCTAAATAACATAAATATAGGTGGATATAAAAAAGAAACCCCTATAATCAAACAAGAAATAAAATTAAAAGAGCTCACAAAATGTCCTAAAAAAATACAAGATATAAATACTCCTAAAGAAATAACACAGAACAATATTAATACACATTCAAAACTCATTTTAATAGGATTATCACAGTATAATAAAGAAGAATGTTTATTAATTATAGAAATTGTTAATAAAGCTAAAGATGAGAATAAATTAATAATCTCAAAAGCTATAAAAAATAAAATTCCTAAATAAACATCTATTATACCTATAATAAAAAATGATAATAAAGAAATAATACTCAATAATAAAAAAACAATAATGCATTGAATTAGAACCTCATTAAAACTTAAATAAAAAGTATTTGTATTTAAAATTTCAGAAAAACTTTTATCCATTTTAATCACCAAAATAAAAAAAATAAGGGAATTAAATCCCATTACAAAAAAAATCAATAATACAAAGAATTATAAAAACTATCAAATAATAATTTATCAACACCTATAATAATATTCTGAAAAGGGATATAAACTAAATCATCCACACTATGACTAATTTTAACTGATTCTTTAATTAATTCATTAATACCAATTTTTGAAATTTGGAATTCTGTATGAGCACCTATTCCAGCAGCTCCAGAAATACCAACATCCATCAGTGAGAAACAAAAATTTTCTAAAGAAGGATTATCAAAGAAACCATTACTATATAATATTCCTAAAACACCCGTAGCAATAAATGTCCCCCCCTATAATTAACCCTACAGGATTAGAAAATGTAGCAGCTAATGCAATTATAACACCTACTTGAATTAATTCTGCACCACCTAAACCTGCTACAAAATGAATACTATAATTTATAATAGGATTTGAACTTAATTTTTCAACCAAATCATTTAAACAAGAAATAATTGGTTTAAAAAAATCCAAATTAAATAAATTATCTAAAATATCTGAATCATCAGAATAATTAAAATTACCTAAACACATTCCACCATTATACTTATTCTGCAAATCAACACGATTAATAAGACTATTAATATAACCCCAATCACTAAACTCCAACCAAGAAGAATTATCAGCCAACTTCAAAACAGTACACAAATTCTCACTATCATAATAATAGTAAAACTCCCCACCATTAAGCAAACCTTTAAAAACTTCACTAACAGCACAAGTAGCCTCCGAACCTGTAAGACTCATAACATACTCCTCTAACAAACTACCATACAAACCATACATCCGATTAAAACGATTAAAATCCAAACCAGAAACAGCACAAGTAGTATAAATAACACTAATAAAACGACCATTAACACCAGTGAAACTACTAACTAAAGGATAACCAATCTTAGCCCAACCAACATGACACTCATCAGCCAACTCATTAGCCAACTTATCAGCCAACCACTGATAAGCAAGAGCAGTTAAAAAATTATCATAAACAACCTTACGAACACCAGAAAACTTACTAGCATTAACCAAATAAGCACTCATAATATCATTAGTAATCTCATCTTCACAAAAAAGATAAGACTGAACAGACTCATAACCCAAACTAGAACTCCAACCAGCCCTTTTCAAAGGATTATCATAACTAACATCACCATAATACAAATACTCCCAATTACAATCACTAACCTCATTATTATAAAAAATACTATTCACATTATAATTTTTATTAAAGACAGTGAAATTAGTATAAACAGGAGCATAAGAATTAACATTCTTCTCACTACTAAAATACAAAGAAAATAATCACCACCCTTGTTTACTAGCACCTAAACTAGAAACACTAGAAGAAAAAAGAGAAGAATCAAAATCAGAACTTAATTTATAATCCTTAGAATAATAAAAATCATCAACTATACTATCTTTATCAGTATACTTTATATCATCATCCAAATCATCAACACAAATATTTAAATCATCAGAATCAGAATATTCAAAATCAGAATCATCCAGATCAACATCCATAGAGTCCTCTACAACTGTATCACCAGAATCTACAACTAAACTATCAAACTCACCATAAGACGAATCATCAAGAGACATAGCAGAAGCACTACTAATAAAAAACAGAAGTAGTGCTAAGAGTATTAAAGAAAAATACTTCAACCTCATAAAAACATACATCCTATTTTTTAACTAAATAATGAGTTAAAACATCAATTAATTTCTTTATAAATTAAAATATAAACTAAAAAATATATAAAGATTTCTAAATAAAAATAAGTTAACATTAATACAAAATATAATAAAAAACTACCAAAAACAATGTACAATACACCATATAAGATAAAACTAGAACAAAGTATAAGAAAATAACTTAAATTAAATAAAAAGAAGATAGAATAAAAATACATGAAACAAACAGAATATTAATTTAAAGAAATGAAAATTTAATAATATCCATAGTTGAAAAAAAGAATAAAATATGAAAATAAAAAAATTCTAAAAAAGAAAAAAGAAAAGATTGAGGATGAACCTCAATTATTAATTAATTTTAATATAAGCTGTTTTACTTACACTATAGTTACTGTTAGCAGAGCTAATAAGTACTTTATGAGTACCCTTACTAAGAGCCTTAGTATTTAATTGAACAAGACCTTTTTTATCAGTAGTAAGAGTGTAGGTTTTATAAGATTTACCAGTGTAAACTTTAACTTTAATCTTTAAACCATTAATAACTTTTTTAGTAGCTTTATTAGTTACTTTAGCTTTAAAGTAACTGTTAGTTTTATATTTATTAGTTACAGTAGGAGCACTAACAGTAGTCACTGCTTTTTTAACATTAATAGTGGTTTTAATTACATTACAAGAAGAGGTACCATTAGATCCAGAACCAACATAAGTAATGTGTTTACCTAATTTAATACCACTTACATTCCATTTAGCAATACCTTTATCATCAGTTACGATTCTTACAACTTTATATTTTTTACCAGTATAAACATTTAATAAAACAGTAGCTCCTTTTAAAGGAGTAGTAGTACCTGCTTTAACCATTTTTACTTTAAAGTAACCATTAGAATTATAGTATACAGAAGTTTTACTTGCAGAAATTTTAGCTTTAACAGCTTTAACAGTAACATATCTGTAAGTAGTACCAAGAGTTACATTACCATCTTTAGCAGTGATTCTAACTTTATATTTTCCTGCACCTAAATTAATTCCAATTAATGCATGACCAGTAGAGTTAGTTCCAACAAGAACATCAGTATAAGATTTTGAAGAGAAGTAGAATCTTAAATTAAGAACAGTCATAATACCTTTATTAGTTTTAGAATTTACAACTTGTACAGTAAATTTCTTACCAGACCCATAAGTAGAACTATAATTTCCAGAAACTATTTTTGCAGGAGCTTTAGTAATGTTAAATGTTACATTTTGACCTTTAGCTATAATATCTCCTTTACTAGTAACTAAAAGAGTATAATATTTACCTACTGGAATAAATGATTGACCAAGACCATACATATAATCTAAAGAAACATTGACAATTCCTTTATTAGTTGTATTGAAACCCCAATTAATACCAAAAGTAGCATTAAGTAATTGGAAGTATAAAGTAGTATTCTCTAAAGCTTCACCAGTTACACTGTCAGTTAATTTAACTAAAATATAATCATTTTGATATTGAGTAGCAGATTGATTTGTTAAGACAGTGATAACTGCATCAATAACTGGTTTTAAAGCAACAGTAGAATTAGCTTCATTATCAGTACCTGCTTTATATTTAACTGATAAATTAGCTGGAATAAATTCTTTTTTAGAAATTAATCTACCCCATTCATTCTCAGAAACATTAAAACTAATTACATTATAAGTTACATTAGTATTATTTACTTCACGAGCAATTTCACTAAGAACAAAGTCAGTTATATCAATAGTATGAGTTATATTTTCAGTAACATTAGTTTCATTATCATGTTTACTTTCAATATAAGTTAAAACTAAAGTAAAATCATCTTTAGTAATAGTAACATTCTTACCAAATTTAAGAACATTAACATCAAATGCTACAGAACCATTATGAATATTAACATTAACACTAGAGTTAGTAGTAATATTATAACAACCAGTATCATCAAGAATTAAATCAACATTTTTAACTAAATTAATAGATCCAGTATCAGTTGTTCTGTTAAATAAGATTTTTAAAAGAGCAGAATTATATTTAACTAATTCTGAATCATTGAATAAAATTACACCATCTTTATAACAATCTTTAATTTCTTTCTCAGTTCCGCCCATATTTAAATATACAGTTGTTTCATTAGCAAGAGGATTGATTGATTCTGAATCTTTTTTAACATCCATAGTAAGATTTACTTTACAATCTTTTAAAGAAACATCCACATAATCTGGAGCATCTATATACTCTCCATCTCCTTCATTATAATTTTCAACTGAATCAGATGAAATATCCTCTACAGCAATATCAGTAGCAGCCATATTTTGAACTGGACTAGCTAAATCAACATTATCATTAGCAGAAACAGATCCAACAGCTAATAGACATAATATTGCCATTGTTAGGATTATTAAATAGGAATTTTTAATTTTAGAAATTATTTAACCTCCTATAAATTTCTATACATAATACAAATCATCCATATAAGTAAATTAAATATTAATAATGTATTTTAATTAACTAAAT
>JAKSUF010000014.1 GCA_024409145.1 archaeon
TCTAGTAACTTCATAAATATCATTATATTCAGGATAATCAATATTTACTTCAATATTACTTATTATATTAATCAAATCATTTCTAAGATCCTTAATCATTTTAGAACCATATCCTTGTAATTGATTAATAGAGATTTTTCTAGATAAATCTGTCTTAGTATTAATTAAATCCATAACAGCTTCAGCTTCCATTAAATCAATTCTTCCATTTAAGAAAGCTCTTTTAGTAAATTCTCCAGCTTCAGCTAATCTACATCCATTTTCTAATAATAATTCAAGAACTCTATTAGTTGTAGCAATACCACCATGACAATTAATTTCTACAACATCTTCCATAGTAAAAGTTTTTGGAGCCTTCATTACACTAACTAAAACTTCATCAATCACTTCATCATTATCAATAATATATCCATAATGTATCGTATGTGTTTCAACATTATTTAAATTTTTACCTTTAAATATTTTATTAGTTATTTCTATAGCTTCTTTACCAGAAACTCTAATTATAGAAATAGCACCAACACCCAATGCAGTAGAGATCGCACATATAGTATCATTCATAATATTAAACCCTTTCTTACCGATTAAATTATAACATATATTTATTTCAAAATATAAAAATACAATTATTAATTAAATAACAATTACATAATAATGTCAAATAAAAAACTACTGATTATTCCTCAGTAGTTTCATTTTCTTTCTTTTCACCTGGTTTAATAACAACACATCTATGTGGTTCAGTACCAACAGATTCTGTATAAACACCTTTGAAATTAGTTAAAGCATTATGAACTAATCTTCTTTCAAAAGAATTCATAGGTTCTAATTTAGCTTCAACTTGAGTTCTAACAACTTCTTTAGCAGTTTGTTTAGCAGCTCTTTCAATAAATCTATGTTGTTTTTCTTTATATTCAGATACATCTAATACAAATTTAAAATATTCACCTAATTCAACATTTAATGCTTGTTTAATAATAGTTGTCATAGCATCTAATGTTCTAGCATTCTTTCCAATTAAAATTGCATTATTTTCAGAGAAAATAGTAAATGTAACATTATCTTCTCTTTTTTTACATTCAAGTTTAATTTCAACACCCATTAAATGAGTCATTTCTTTAATCATTTCCTTGATATGTTCAATAACGTCATCTCTTTTAATTACTTCAATAACGCTTTTTTTAGAAAATAATTTATTTGTACTTTCTATTTCTTTAATATATAAATTTTCTTGTGTATCCATTAAATCAGCTAAAGCCATATTTTTAGCTTCTTCAAAAGTCTTTGCTGTATAATTATACTTTTTCATTATTTCATTCTCCTTTTAATAATATATTGTTGAACTATAGTAAATAAATTAGATGTAGCCCAATAAATTCCTAATGCTGATGTCATAAAAATAGACATAACAATAATCATAACTAAGAAACCATTTGTCATCATCTTAGTTTGTCTTGCTGTTTCATCATTACCTGCTGTTGAAGTATTTTTAAATGAGAAATATGTAGTAAGACCAACAAAAACAATAATCAATAAATACCACCAATTACCATTAGCAATAGCGATAGAAGGACTAGTTCCTAAGTGAATTCCAAACATATTTTCTTCAAAAATAGCCGGGATTCTGTTAATTGCTTCTAAGAATGCAATAAATAAAGGTAATTGAATAAATGAGAATAAGCATCCAGAAATTGGGTTAATATCATATTTTTTATATATAGCCATCATTTCTTGTGACTTCATCATCATTACTTCACGATCATTTTGATCCTTGTTAGCATATTTTTGTTCAAGTCTAGTTAATTCAGGTTGAGCTTTTTTCATACCTTCAGTTTGACGAGCTGATTTACTAGTTAATGGAACAGCAACTAATCTAATTAAGATACTTGTTATAATTAATCCAAAACCAAAGTTACCAGTTAATTCACCTAAAGATAAGATTACCCAAGCTAAAGGTTTAACAAACACACTTGTCCATAATCCCTCATAACCACCGGTAGTAACTGTATATTCTTTACATTCAGTAACTGATCCTGTTTCTTCTACAACACTCTCAGTAATACTACCAGTAGAATCCTTTTTATAAAAACTATCATCTTTAAATTTACCAGCAGAACAAGAACAGTTAGGTAATTTTTCTAAATCTACTCCATTCTCTAAATAAATTTTAATAGTTTCTTCATCAGTTGGTCTACATAAAATATTCTCTGTTAATTGTTGACCAGTTGAATTCTTAACATTTTGGTTATCAGCAGTTTTTAAATATGTTGTACAACCAGTTAAACTAAATACAGCAGCCAATAATGCTAAATATTTAATACTTTTCTTCATAATTATTTTTCCTTTTCTATTTTATTTAATAAAGAATTAAAACTTGATTCCAAACCATGAAAGTCAAGATTTAAACCCTCTTTCTTAAATATTATAATATAATCTTTACCATTTTGGTAGTGAGATTTACTATTATGACAAAAATTTCTAATAATTCTTTTGTAATAATTTCTGTGAATAGCATTACCTATTTTTTTACCAACTGAAATACCTATACGATATTTATTTAAATTATTGTTAGCGATATAAATAATATATTCTCTATTTCTATAACTTTTTCCATTATCTAATACACTTTTAAAATCATAACTATTTTTTAAAATTAAATCCTTATTCATATTATCCTTTCTCGCAACAAAAAAAAACCACAATTAAAAAGTGGTTATTTTCTAATTAACTCTTTACGACCTTTATTTCTTCTAGAGTTTAATACTTTACTTTTTGCACGTGCGAAGAATCCATGTTTTTTAGCTCTTCTTCTGTTGTTTGGTTGATATGTTCTCTTCATAAATTTTCCTCCTCCAAATTCAAAAATCTACATTATTATAAACAAAAAAATATAAACTTGTCAATTATAATTTGAATATTTATAAAATTATATATATATAAGGTATATATAAAATGCACCACAACGCACACACCGCACAATTTATTTTAAACACAGATGCACACTTCATGCACATTACACACAATATATTTATACACTTTTATGTGCATATATTTATTATATCCTTATATTATATAGAGTTATGAATTGTGCAATATTTGTGCGTTATTGTGCAATTAAATTTAATGTGAAAAATTTGACATATTTACTTTATTTTTCCTATATTTTCCATTAGAATATTAGTTGTAAAAATTCTTATAGGGAGGTGTTCATGATAGACGATAAAGTATGGTGTGAAATCATAGAAAAATTAAAAGACGGTTTAAACCCTTCTATATTTGATACCTATATTAAAAATCTAAAACCATACAAAGAAGAAAATAACTCCTTAACAATAATTGTGGAAGATGATGAAACATTAATGACAATTCAATCATGCTATCTAGCTAGAATAGAAGCTGCAGTTGAAGAAATTACTAATAATAATTACACAATAAAATGCATACTAAAAAATCAAATTGAAAGTGAAGAAGAAACAACATTCAAAGAACCAGAACCAATTAGAGAAACGCCAAAACAAGCAACACCTCGAAAAGAATATAAAAAATATGATTCTGGCTTAATAAAAGACTATACATTTGATAATTATGCAATGGGGTTATCCAATCAAATTGCAGTAACAGCTGCACAAATTATAATTCAGCAACCTGGAAGATACAATCCATTATTCTTATACGGAGTAAGCGGAATAGGAAAAACACACTTGGCAATGGCAATTGGAAATGAATATGAAAATAAATTACACAAAAAAGTTCTTTATATTACAAGTGAAAAATTTCAAGAAGATGTAATGCACATTGCACAAGATCCGGAAGAATTCAAACAAAAATATAGAAATGTCGAATTATTGATAATAGACGATATACAATTATTAAAAGGTGAAAAAACACAAGTTGAATTCTTTAATATATTTAATGAAATATGTTTATTCAAGAAAAATCAAATGGTAGTAATAAGTGATAGATGCGTAAATGACATTAAAGATTTGCAAGAAAGATTACAAACAAGATTCAGAGATGGATTTAATGCAGAAATGCTTATACCAGATGATAAATTAAGGGTAAATATAATAAAAAAATATATAGAAAGACCGGAAAACGAAGGATTAAAATCATTAAATCTATCAGAAGAAGTAATTCAATATATTGCAAATAATATGAATACAAATGCACGTTCAATACACGGAGCATTAAATCAATTACTTATAAATAGTTTAATATTTAGTCCAGAAACAATAGATATACAGTTTGTTCAAAAAAATATAGGTGAATTCCTACAAAAGAATACAACAACTGAATCTAAATCAATAATTAAAATTCAACAATATGTTGCAGATTATTTTAAAATAAGTATAGATGACTTAAAAGGAACAAAAAAAGATCCTAAATACAAAATACCTAGACATATAGCTATGTATCTATGTAGAAATGAGTTAAATGAAACATTCGAAAATATAGGATCTGAATTTGGAAAAGATCATTCTACAGCGTTAAGAGGTATAAAAAATATTGAAAAACTCATGGATTACCAACCAGATGAGAAAAAGAAGAATAATTTAGAAAACTTAAAACTCGCTGCAGATATAAAAAATGCTATTAATATTATTAAGTCAAATATGAATTAGTGCAAATTCACAAAATATTAAACAAAAAAGAAAAAGAAATGCACTAATAGAAATATCGATAAAATAAGTAAAAATTGGTGAAAAACACAAAAGCACAAAGCTAATAATAACAATAATAATATTATTAATAATAAAAGAAAGAAGGAAAATATGAAAATAACAATAAAAAAAGACATACTATTAAAAAGTTTATTAAGCGTAAGCAAAGCAATATCAACAAAAAATTTAATTCCTGCATTAGCTGGAGTAAAATTTGATTTAACTAAAGAAGGATTAACATTAACTGCTTCAGATAATGATATAACAATTCAAACTACTATAATAAATAGTGATAACGCTATGAATATAGAAGAAGAAGGAAGCATAATTATACCTGGATGGAATTTAATAGAATATATTAAATTGGTAAAAGATGAAACAATAGATATAGAAGTATTTGATGAAAGAAAAGTAATTATTAGAACAAATAAAGGTGAATTAATGATCAATGGTATTAATAATAAGGAATATCCTGCAATTAATATCAAAACTCAAGACAATCCAATTATTATTGATTCTAAAGAATTTAAAACATTAATTAATCAAACATCATTTGCAACAAGTCTAGATGAATCAAGACCTCAATTAACAGGTATTAATTTTAAAATAGTAGGAAATGAATTAGAATGTAACGCAACAGACTCATATAGACTAGCTAGAAAAATAATTACACTAAATAGTACATACGCAGAATCATATAATACTATTATTAAAGGAAAGAATATTCAAGAATTTGTAAAAATATTAGATGATGATGATATTGAAATGAGTATATTTACTAATAAAGTTATATTCAAAACAGGAAATCTATTATTCCAAACTTCAGTAATTAATGGTGCATATCCATCTACAGCAAATTTAATTCCAAAAGAATTTAAATTGAAAGTTACAGTAGATAAAGATGAATTCTTATCAGTTCTTGCACGTGTAAATGTAATCGCTCAAGAAAAAGAAAAGAATTTAGTATCACTTGAAATAAAAGATAATGAATTAGAAATGAAATCAAGCAATTTAGATATTGGTGGAAATAACAAAGAAGTTATGGATATAGAAAAAGATACTAAAGAAAATATAGATATTTCATTTAGTTCAAAATATATGATGGAAGCATTAAAAACATTTACAGGTGATAAAATTACACTAAATTTTGTTGAAGAATATAGTCCAATCATTATAAAAGATGAAAAAGAAGATAATTTAGTGCAATTAGTTCTTCCAATTAGAACTTACTAAAATATAAAAATACAATAAAAAAACAGTCTATTTTTAAATAAATTGACTTTTTTTTGTACTTTTTTTAAAATTCGACCTTATTCGACCTATGTGGTGTTTTATGATTTTTTTGTCTGATCAAAAAGACAGAAAGGAGGATCATATGGATACTTATGAAGTTAATAAGGATACTTGTGCAATAATTAGTGTAAATGATGAAATTACCAAAGTTATTGAAATTGAAGGTGAATATTTAGTAAATACTAGTTGTTATAAAGTAATGGAAAATAGCTGTGAATACTATGGAAGTTCATATCAAGGAAGATTAAAAGGAACAAGAGCAATACTTGGAAGTTCTTACAAACCTCCAATTGTTGTAGAAGAAAGTAATGAACTTATATTTTTCCCAACAGAATCAGCAAATTCAGATACTTGCACATGGTTTTCTTTAAATAATATCGCATCTTATGAAAAGAGTGGAGGATTCACAAAAGTAACTTTTACTAATGGAAAATCTGTTTTTATTAAGATGAGTACTGGCTGTTTTGAAACACAAGTTTTGAGAGCAAACAGATTGGGATCTTTAATGAAGAAAAGATTACAATAAAAAAAAGCCTTTTTTTGTTAAGAATTGTTAATTTTTGTACAAAAACAACACAATTTGTGCTATAATTATAAATGTGTATAGGTATACAACCTAAATCAAAAAAATGAAATTTAAGCATTTTTGAGGTGAAATTTTGCATATTGATGATTTGAAGTTACTAAATTTTAGAAATTATTCATCACTTAATCTTAGTTTTGATAAAAATATTAATATTTTTGTTGGAAATAACGGAGAAGGTAAAACAAATATTCTAGAAGCTATTTATCTTTTATCTTTAACTAAGTCCTATAGAACTATATTAGAAAGTGATTTGATTCAATTTGGATCAGTTTCTTGTTGTATTTCTGGATTAGTTGAAAATGATGGATTAATAAAGCAACTAGGAGTAGAAATTGGTAATGGAAAAAAGAAAGTTTCAATTAATAATAAGGAAATAAAGAGAATTAGAGATTATATTTCTTCTTTAATAACTGTTTCTTTCTTACCTGATGATATTCAAATTATAAAAGGATCTCCAAGTATTAGGAGAGATTTAATGAATATACATATTAGTCAATTAGATAATGAATACATTTCATATTTAAATGATTATAATAAGGTTTTAAAATTACGTAATGAATTTTTGAAAAAATTAAATGTTAACGGAAATACAAATGCAAGTTATTTAGACATTATTAATGAAAAATTAATAGAATTGTCTGTTGTAATATACAAATATCGATTTGAATTTATTAATAATATTAATACTTTTATTGGCAAATACTTCAAAAAAATAGTTGGAATTGATGGAATGGAAATTAAATACATAAATTCGTTAAATATTACAGATTTCAATGAAGAAGAAATTAAAGATAAAATGTTAAAAAAATTCAATAAGAATCATTTTCAAGAAGTATCACAAGGAGTTACTTTAATAGGTCCACATAGAGATGATTTAAAATTTATGATAGATGATAAAGATATGTATCTATTTTCATCTCAAGGACAGCAAAGAATAGCTATTATAGCTTTTAAATTAAGCGAAATAGATATATTCAAAAAATATAAAGGAACTTATCCAGTATTGTTATTAGATGATATTTTCAGTGAAATAGATGTTAAAAGAAGAAATAAATTAATAAAATTTCTAAAAGGAGATATTCAAACAATTATAACAACTACTGATTTAAATGATATTTCAAAAGATTTATTGAAAAATTCAAGTATATTTATAGTAAAAAATAATAATGTTACAAAGAAAGGAAGAAGAAAAAATGGAAAATAATATAAACAGCGAAGAATATGATTCCTCAGCTATACAAGTTCTAGAAGGTCTTGAAGCTGTAAGAAAACGTCCAGGTATGTATATTGGTACTACAGATGTTAAAGGATTACACCATTTAGTATGGGAAATTGTTGATAACTCTATAGATGAAGCATTAGCTGGATATTGTAATAATATTGATGTAATAGTAAATAAAGATAATTCTATAACAGTTATAGATAATGGTAGAGGTATTCCAGTAGATATCCATCCAAAGACTGGTAAATCGACTGTTGAAACAGTTTATACAGTATTACACGCTGGTGGAAAATTTGGCGGTGGCGGATATAAAGTATCTGGAGGATTGCACGGAGTTGGTGCATCTGTAGTTAATGCCTTATCTCAATGGGTAGAAGTAAAGGTATATAAAAACTCACAAATCTACTATATAAGATTCGAAAAAGGCGGAAAAACAGTAGAACCATTAAAAGTTATAGGAGAATGTGAAGCAATAAGAACTGGTACTGAAGTAACATTTAAACCAGATCCTGAAATATTTGATTCAACAATTTATGACTATAACACATTAAAAGTTAGAATTCGTGAATTAGCATTTTTAAATAAAGGTTTAAGAATTACACTAAGAGATGATCGAGATGAAGAAGATACAACTGGAGAAAGCTTCTGCTACGAAGGCGGTATTTCTGAATATATTAGATTTATCAATCAAAATAAGACACCTTTATACAATGATATAATTCATTTACAAGGTGAAAAAGATGGCGTTGTTTTCGAAGTTGCAATGCAACATACAACATCTTACAATACTACAACAATATTATCTTTCGTAAATAATATTAATACACACGATGGTGGTACTCATGAAGAAGGAGTAAGATATGCACTAACTAGATTAGTTAATAACTATGCTAGAAAAATTGGTGCTTTAAAAGAAAAAGATGATAGTTTCTTATTCGAAGATGTAAAAGAAGGATTAACAATTGTTATTAATTGTAAGCATCCTAATCCACAATTTGAAGGACAAACTAAAGGTAGACTAGGTAATTCTGAAGTTAGAAAACTAGCTGGAGACGTATTTAGTGAAGGATTTGAAAGATTCTTATTAGAAAATCCAGATGAAGCTAAAACAATTGTAAATTATGCATTACAAGCTTCTAGAGGTAGAAATGCTGCTAAAAAGGCAAGAGAAGCAAGTAGAAAGAGTGAAATAGGTTTATCTTCATTCTTTGGTAAATTATCTGATTGTAAGAGTAAAGATCCAACAATTTCTGAAATATTCATAGTCGAGGGAGATAGTGCCGGTGGTTCTGCTAAAAAAGGTAGAGATTCATTGACACAAGCTATTCTTCCATTAAGAGGAAAGATTCTAAATGTTGAAAAAGCTAGATTAGATAAGGCTTTAGGCAATGAAGAGATTAGAACTATTATTACTGCATTTGGTACAGGAATTGGTGATGAATTCGATTTATCAAAATTAAGATATGACAAAATAATAATCATGACCGATGCCGATGTTGATGGTGCACATATTAGAGTATTACTATTAACATTATTCTATAGATTCTTTAAACCAATTGTAGAAGCAGGACATATTTATGCAGCTCAACCACCATTATTTAGAATAATGCATGGAAAAACAAGAAAATATGTATTAAATGAAGAAGAAAGAGATGCATACATAAACACTTTAGATGAGAAAACTAAATATGAAGTTGCTCGTATGAAAGGTTTAGGAGAAATGGATGCAGAAGAACTTTATGAAACTACAATGGATATAAATCAAAGAGTTCTAAGAAAGATTACAGTTGATGATTGCGTTGCTGCTGATCAAATTTTTGAAAAATTAATGGGTGACGAAGTAGATCCTAGAAGAGATTTCATAGTTGAAAATGCAGGTTATGGCAACATTAATATAGATATTTAGGAGGTGCAACAATGGAAAATGATGAATTAAATGAAGAAATTACTGAAAATGTAGAAGAATCAAACGAAAATTTAGAAGTTGAAAGCACTGATTTTGGTGGAGAATTCCACGAAAGAGATAGTTTAGAAGAAAATGATATTGTAAAAGAAGTAAGTACATCATTCCTTGAATATTCAATGAGTGTTATTACTGCACGTGCATTACCAGACTTAAGAGATGGTTTAAAACCAGTTAATAGAAGAATTTTATGGGCTATGAACGAATCAAGTTTATATCCTGATAAACCACATAGAAAATCTGCTACTACAGTAGGTTACGTTATGGGTAATTACCATCCACATGGTGATTCTTCAATTTATGAAGCTATGGTTAGAATGGCACAAGATTTCAATCAAAGATATTTATTAGTAGATGGACATGGAAACTTTGGTAATATTGAAGGTGATGGTGCAGCAGCAATGCGTTACACAGAATCAAGATTATCAAAATTATCATTGGAATTATTAAGAGATATCGATAAAGATACAGTAAATATGGAAGATAACTTCGATTTTACTAAAAAAGAACCAAGCGTTTTACCATCTAGATTCCCTAATATATTAGTAAATGGAACAATGGGTATTGCGGTAGGTATGGCAACAAACATTCCTCCACACAATTTAGGTGAAGTTATTGATGGTTGTGTTGCATATATTGATAATCCAGATATTGATACAATGGGATTAATGCAATACATAAAAGGACCAGATTTCCCAACAGGTGGCGTTATCCTAGGAAATAAAGGTATTAGAGATGCTTATGAAACAGGTAGAGGATCAATTACAATTAGAGGTAGAGCTACAATCGAAGAAAACGGCTCAAATACATCGATTGTATTCGATGACGTACCATATGGGGTAAACACCTTAGAATTGAAGAATAAGGTAGGAGAACTAGTCAAAAATAAGGTAATTGAAGGAATATCTGATTATCATACTGATTTAAAAGATGGAATTAAAATTACAATTACATTAAAAAGAGATGCAAATGCACAAGTTATATTAAACAACTTATATAAACATACAAATTTCCAAGTTAGTTATGGAATTATATTCTTAATGATTGATAATGGTGTACCTAGAACATTAGGTCTAAAATCTATAATTTCAAAATATATCGATTATCAAAAAGAAGTAATTATTCGTAGAACAAGATTTATTTTGAAGAAAGCAGAAGATAGAGTTCACATTTTACAAGGTAGAATGATAGCTCTAGACAATATTGATGAAGTAATTAGTATTATTAAAAATGCACTAGACGACGAAGAAGCTAGAAATAAGTTAATGTCTAGATTTGGATTAACAGAAATTCAAGCAAATGATATCCTCGATATGCGTTTAAGAAAACTAACAGGCTTGGAAAGAAAGAATATTGAAGAAGAATTAAAAGATTTATTAGAAAAAATCGAAGATTACAAAGATATTCTTGCTAAAGAAGAAAGAGTTTTAGGTATTATCAAAGAAGAATTACTAGAAATTAAACGTAAATATGGTGATGATAGAAGAACTCATATTGATATGACATCAATTGATTATATTGAAGACGAATCATTAATTCCAGTTGAAAATATCACAATTGCACTAACTAAAAAAGGTTATATTAAGAGAATGAAGATTGATAACTATAAAACACAAAATCGTGGTGGAGTAGGAATTAAAGGTATTACTACTAATGAAGAAGATATAGTTGATAGATTAATAAGTGCTAAAACTCACGATTATATACTATTCTTCAGTAATAAAGGTAAAGTTTATAGAATAAAAGGTTATGAAATACCAGAATATTCTAGACAAGCTAAAGGTTTACCAATAATTAATTTATTACCATTAGAAAAAGATGAATTAATTAAATCTATAGTTGTTCATGATCCAAATGATGATAAATATAAATATTTAGTATTCGCAACAAAAGATGGATTAATTAAGAAAACTGCATTAGAAGAATTCGATAATATAAGAAATTCTGGTAAAGTAGCAATATTACTAAAAGAAGACGATGAATTAATCAGTGTTCAAAAAACAACTGGCGATAATTTGATAATTTTAGGTGCTACAAACGGAAAAGTAGTAAAATTCGATGAAAATGAAATAAGATGCATGGGTAGAAAAACATCTGGTGTTAAAGGAATGGAATTAGATGGTGCTCAATTAATAGGTTGTGAAGTAATCTATGATAAAGAAAACGATCAAATATTAATTGTTACAGTTAATGGATTCGGTAAAAAGACTAACGTTCAAGAATTTAGACAAACACACAGAGGTTCAAAAGGTGTTAAAGCATTAAAAGTAACTGAAAAGAACGGTTCTTTAATAGATTTAAGAAATGTAAAAGGAAATGAAGATTTAATGCTTATATCTAATGCTGGTATGGTAATTAGAATTAGTTTGAATCAATTAAGTACATTAAAGAGATCTACACAAGGTGTTAAATTAGTTAATCTAAAAGAAGGTCAATTCCTTGCTACTGTTTCTGTAGTTAATAAAGACGACGAAGAAGACGAAGTAGAAGAATATAGTGAATTACCTGAGCAAGAACTTGAAGACGAAAGTGAAGAACTTGATAATAATGAAGAAGAGTAATTAAACTCTTCTTTTTATTTCACGTGAAATATCACAAAATTGTGCAAATCTAAAAATTATTTCACGTGAAATAATTAATTTTATTTCCCGGGAAATAAAATTATATGTAAAAATTAATAAAAATTTGCATATAAATATATAATATGTTATAATTTATTCGTGCAATAAATGCAGTGGAACCAGGTCAGAGTAGAAATACAGCAGCCTTAACATTCAACATTTATGTGCACTTTTTTTTGGAGAAAAATATGACATATATAGATGAATTATTAAATTTATCAAAAATAGCTTTAAATAATAATGAAGTACCTATTGCTGCAATAATAGTAAAAGATGGAGAAATTATTGGTAAAGGTATTAATTCTAAGAATAAAGACAATGATGTTCTTGCACATGCAGAACTAATTGCTATTAAAGAAGCACAAAAGAAATTAAACGATTGGCGATTAAATGGTTGTGATATGTATATTTCGCTAGAACCATGTCCTATGTGTGCTAGTGCAATACAACAATCAAGAATATCTAATGTATATTATTTAGTGGAATCATCTTATGAAGTTAATCATAAAATTTTAGATTTAATATTTAATAACAGCACAAATAACAATAAAGTTTCTTATCATTTCACGTGTAATAATGAAATGAATGAAATACTTTCTGATTTTTTTAAGAATAAACGTTAAGTTTATTTTTTTTTATTGTAAAAAATCCCAATAGAGTATTCTTATAGTGTATAATAATAAAGAAGAGGTGAACTATGGAGAAGAAAGCATTATATAGATTATATAGACCTAGAAAATTTGCTGATTTTTGTGATCAAGAAGTTATTAAAGAAACTATAGTTAATGCGATAAAGAATAATAAAGTATCACATGCATACTTATTTTCAGGGCCAAGAGGTACTGGAAAAACTTCTTTAGCTAAAATTGTTGCAAAAGCAGTAAATTGTTTAAATTTTAATGAAAATGGTGATATCTGTGATCATTGTGAAAATTGTTTAGAAGCTGATAACTCTATAGATATCATTGAAATGGATGCTGCATCAAATAATGGTGTAGATCAAATAAGAGATTTAAAGAATAGAATAAGTATTGTTCCTTCAAAATTAAAATATAAGGTATATATTATCGATGAAGTGCATATGTTAACAAAAGAAGCATTTAATGCACTATTAAAGACGCTTGAAGAACCACCTGAATATGTAATATTTATTTTAGCAACTACAGAATTCTATGCTGTTAAAGAAACAATTGTTTCAAGATGCCAATGTTTTAACTTTAATAGAATATCTATTGATAACTTAAAAAAACAATTAAAATATATTGCTGATAACGAAAAAATTGAAATAGATGATGAAGTTATTCAGGAAATAGCTGAATTTTCAAAAGGTGGATTTAGAGATGCTATTGGATTGTTAGATAAACTATCTAGTTTTAAACAAGGTAAAATAACAATGGATGATTATAGTAAAATAAATGGTATTATTTCT